>JALTZH010000139.1 GCA_027051265.1 archaeon
TCTAAATCTTTAACATGTATATAATATTTTTTATATAATTGAAGTAAAGCTTTAACTATATAATCGAGTTTTTCATAATCAATCTTCTTATAATCCTTAAGTACCAATGTTAATGTGAAACCAGTTTCTTCCACATATTTATAAACCAGTATCTTTTTTCCATTCTTAACTAATTCTTTATATTTAAAATCGCCTTCTAAAACCTCTTCTTCAATCTCAAATTCTTTATGTATGTGAGATATTTCATCTTTACTAATAAGCAAATTTACATGACTAGATTCTGTAAGTGTTCTGATGAAATGTATAAAACGTTCAAATACTTTATCTATATTTGTTTCAAAAATATTGTCGATTATAAACTGGCATATTTCTTTGTAATTCATAAAATTAATATTAAAAGTTATATTAAATTAATCTCTTTAAAAAAGCGTGTTTTTTATAAAGATAGATATTTTAAAGCAGATAAGTTATAAGAAGAAAGAAAACACGATAAGTTTAGAAGGATTTATCAAAAGGTTACTAACGTTTTAGTTTAATATAGGAAGGAAATTAATGAGGTTCAGGACTGGTGGAAATTCATGGAGATACGTGGAACTTCCACCAGTCTCTTGGGCATCATCGACCTCAGCCCCCCTTTCATTGGGGAGCATATCACCGGTCTTCGCCCCGATCTGGGAAACCCTGCCCACAGCTCATATCATAGCTGTGGGGAAATCCCTTCATCTTGAGGTATTTAGGTATCACCTGCCCCCTTGGGTCTTTAGTTATATATCTACATTAGGGACAGGGTTATTATGTTCTTCTTATCAATGGTTTACGTATTTTAACATTAAAATTTTACATTAAAATATTTAAATCCTCGATGTTTTTCTGCATTTTTCCACATTGTTCTACCTAAATCAAAACTGCTTGCAATGGCAACTTATTATGAGATAAAAATTAAAAATATTGTTATTATGAAAATATTTCTTACATCAAAAAAGGATATTGCTAGTTATAATATATACAAATATATATCTCAAAAATTAAAAATTAGTTCTGAATGTATAAGATTAAGCAAAGATTCGTATTTAATCGTAACGGATAAAAAACTAACAGAAGACGTTGAAATTCCGGAAAAGTTTCGGGACGTTGAGTTCGTTGCAATATTGTATAGACATGCAAGTAAAAGCAAAGAAAAATGTTTCACAGTTCATGCAACTGGTGATATTTCTAAGAATAAATTATCCAGATGTAATCCAATTTATATGAAAAGATTCTTAATGGATATATTCAGAGTTGCAACAGAATATCATGTCAACTATCGAATCTCTATAGAAGCAACACATCACGGACCAATTACGGAGCTGCCATTGTTCTTCGTAGAAATTGGTAGTGATGAAAGTGCATGGAACGATAAAAATGCAGTAAAAGTTATAGCTGAAACCTCTTTAAATATAGTTAAGAAACAACATTCAAATAAATATAAAAACGCAATTGCAATCGGAAGTAATCATTATTCAGAGAAATTTTCTAGAATTCAACTTAATACAGAATTTGCGATAGGACATTTTATTTCAAAATATCATTTAAATAACTTAACGGAGGATTTAGTAATAAATGCACTCGAAAAATCTAGTGCGAAAACAATTCTAGCGGATAAAAAATTAAAGGGAAAGTATAAAGATATATTGAGAGATATATGTAAGAGACATGATATAGAACTCTATTTCGTATGAATATTATGAACATAAGAGATATATTTAATAAAATAAAGCAAGAAGTTATAAAATACAATCCTCCAGTTTTAAGGAAGAATAACATATTGGATAATGATTTTAAGAAATTTGTTGCGATCTTTTTATCACCAAGAACAAAAGATGAAGTTTTAATTAAAGTATGTGAAAAGCTGTTCAAGCATGTCAAAAGTTTTAAAGACGTTTTAGAAATTGATACAAAAATTCTTGAGAGAATAATAAAGCCTGTAGGAATGTATAGAATTAAAGCTAAAAACTTAAAATTAGCTTCTAAAAAAATATTAGAAGAATATAATGGTAATATTCCAAGTAGTTATGAAGAGCTGATCAAAATCAATGGTATTGGAAAGAAAGTTGCAAAAGTAATTCTATCAGAAATTTATAACAAATCATATGTTGCTGTCGATACGCATGTTCATAGAATATCAAACAGAATTGGAATTATTAGTACAAAAAATGTTGACGAAACCGATAGAGTTCTTGATAAAATCTTACCAGAAGATATAAAAAAAGAGTATAATAGAATAATGGTTGCTTTTGGACAAACGATATGTTTACCTAAGAAACCTAAATGCAATATATGTCCTATAAAAATATATTGTAAACATTTTCTATACTTTAGACAGAATAATATTTAAACATGAACATTTTTAGTACGGGAATGGATTAAAGCTTTAGTATGCGAAACGTTTATAAAATGCATAAAACTATGGAAAGAACCAACGTATAGCTTTCAGCTATGAACCTCTATTGTCCGATTGATGGTATCGAAACAAAAAAATTGTTTAACACCAAAGCCTTCTTAAAGAAATTAATAATAGATACAGCTTAGAAAACTATACAGAATAAGACAAAGATGATTATCATGCATAAAAGATTAATGCTATTATTCACAACTTCTTCAGCTATAGATATATAATCCAAAAACTCGAAATCTTTGGTTTAGTCACGTTGTTCTTTGTGCAAATTATCCAAGTTTATTAAATAAAGGAAAATTGTTTAAATACCTCAATTATAGTATAGAAACCCATAGAGACTATTCATTTATTTGAGGATTTGAAGTAATTTGATAATTACGAAAACCTTTTTTTTGAAATTTTAAAAATTTTATTATATTATTGTAGAGAAAAATCTCCCGCTCCAATGACGGTATCGTAACCATTAGGAGCGGGAGATTATTCCTCATATCTCGTAAGGCCGCTCATGTGGTAGCGGTCAATGTAGCTCCCAATGAGCCACTGATAAACATGAGGTGGCTGAGGAAGAAGCCCGTGCAC
>JALTZH010000140.1 GCA_027051265.1 archaeon
TTATACTATTGCTTATTATATTAATAGGAATCTATTTCTATGTAAGTGATTTTATAATAGAAAAAATTAACAACGAGTTGAAACCAAAAGAAGTAAAGATAATAGCAATAAGTTTGTTGGAGTATGTTGTTTTAAAACTTAAAATAGCTCTGGTTTTATCTCTGCTAACTATAATTCCCATCCTTATATATTTTTCGTTTAAGAAACTTGGATTTCAGTTGAAGCTTAAACATATACCATGGATCTTTATCGGAATAGGACTGTTTAGCTTTGGTGTTATATTTACTTATAAAATAATATTACCTGCGATGATTATAATCCTTACAAATATAACATTAGAAGCTAATATCTTTGCTTATTATACGATAAGTAGTTTTGTTTTTTTTGTATTTATAACGATAGTAATATTTGGATTAATGTTTGAACTTCCTTTGATATTGTCTTATTTAGTAATAAATAACTACATATCAATTGATACGTTGATAAAAAGAAGAAGATATGTTTATGTTGCAATTGTAATTCTAGCAGCATTAATAACAGCAGACCCCACTCCTGTAAGTCAAATACTTTTATCAATACCATTAATTGTTCTCTATGAGCTAAGTATAGCGCTATCTAAAATATATTTGAAAATGAAAAAATAATTTTTTCTCTTTCAATTTTTGTATTAATTAGATATTTTTAACGTTAATATATTGACTAACGATTATGAAGCATGCTAAGTATATTTTTTTCTTCCTTATAATAATAGCGTTAACGGCATGTGCTGAACAAAAACCTCAAATAGTGGCAAGTGATGCTGTAATAACTCCATCTCCAATGATGGGAAATGCTTACTCAGCGTTTTTGGTTATAGAGAATAAAGGAAACGTCGATGATAGCTTAATTGGATTTTATGTAGAAGGAATAAATGCAAAGTTTGAGTTACATGACGTTGTAGGTGGAAAAATGGTTGCCATACCAGAGATCAAAATACCTGCAAAGAGTAAGGTAGAATTGAAGCGAGGATCCCTTCATTTAATGATAATAAACCCTGATAAGAAATTGGAAAACGAGGTTACAATAGTTCTAAAGTTTAAGAAAAGTGGAGAGATAAAGATTAAAGGAAAAGTAATGTCTCCAAAAGTTAAAGAAGAAAAAGAAGAAGAGATGACATTAGGTTGTGGATAAATACTATAATTTTTTTATATTTTATTTTTTATAGATTAATCTTCAAAAAGGATATATTGTTCTTAATAACGAAATATCTATATTTTTATGAAGAATCAACGTCATGTAATAATGGCATTGGTTGAAGATAGACCAGGTGTTCTCCAACGGATCTCATGTCTCTTTAGAAAGAGAAATTTTAATATAGATACGATAACCGTTGGTAAGTCTGAAATAGATGGAATTTCAAGAATGACTATAACCCTTAAAGCTGATGAGAGAACGTTAAATCAAGTTATAAAACAACTTGAGAAATTGATAGACGTAATAAGAGTTGAGGAACTACATACAGAAAATATTGTTGAACGTGAATTGGCATTGATTAAGATAAAGACTAGTAACATACAGGAAAGAGATGAAGTAATACAATATGCAAATATCTTTAGAGCAAAAATAGTTGATGTTTCAAAAAATTCTTTAATCATAGAAATAACTGGAACTCCAGATAAAATCGATGCATTTATAAATTTAGTTAAGAATAAAATTTTAGAACTTGCTAGAACTGGTATTGTTGCAATGAAGCGTGGTAACAATGAGACAAGTAGCTAAGAGCAAAAAGATTAAAGAAATAAATGAAAATGATCATAGAGTTAAAATCTTAGGTGTTATAATAGAGAAAAATTCAAACGATAATACAATTCTCCTAGATGATGGTACGGGAATAGCATTGATATATTTGACACAGGAACAGTTTGATAAAGTTCACGAAGGAGATATCGTTAGAATATTTGGTAGAGTATTGGAAGTAAAAGATGATAGAGTAGAAATTATTTCTGAAGTTATCCAAAATTTAAAAAATATAAATATTGGTTTATATGAAATGGTGTCATATTTGGTTAAAAAATTGAAAGGTGAGGAAAATGTTTAGAATAGCATTTCCGGAATCTAAGTTACTTAAAAATTTAGTAGATGTAATTTCAAACTTTGTAGATGAAGTAAATTTCAGGGTAAATGAGGAAGGAATAAGTATAAGAGCAATGGATTCGAGTAGAGTTGCATTACTTGATGTAAAAATAGGTAGGGAAATTCTCGAAGAATTTGAATTAGATCAAGAAGAAGTGGTTGGTATAGATTTAGATAGGTTTGAGAAAATTTTGAAGAGAGCAAAAGCTAAAAATAGTATAGGATTAGAGAAAGAGACTGAGGAAAACGTCTTAAAGATAATAATCAGAAATGGTGCAAGAAGAGAATTCGAACTACCTTTAATAGAAGTTGCTGAAGAAGAAATAAGAATACCAGAGCTGGATTATAAAGCAACGGTTGAGATTGATGCAGATTATTTCCTAGAAATTATTAAAGATATTGATATAATAAGTGATTACGTAACTTTTCTTGCTGATGAAAATAAGTTAAAAATATTTGGAAGAGGAGAACTTGGAAGTGTTAATGTTGTATTTAGAAGAGAAGAAGCATTGAGTTTTGAAGTCTCCGAATCTTGTGAAGCAACTTTTGGTATCGAGTATCTCAAAGATATATTATCTGGAGCAAAAATTGCTGATACAGTTAGAATATTTCTTGGTAAGGATTTACCACTAAAGCTGGAATTCGTAATACCCGGTTGTAATCTTGTGTTCTATTTAGCTCCTAGAATTGAAGAATCCGTGGAATGATTGCTGAGGAAAAACTGCTACTATCATATCTAAACAATTTAAAAATTACTGGTAGAACAATTAAATTCATAAACGATTTCTTAGAAGGAAATGTTATCGATGATTTTGAAGAAGAAATTAAGGTATTATTTTTAGTATATTCATCATTATACAATAAATTCGGAGAAACATCCTATGAA
>JALTZH010000141.1 GCA_027051265.1 archaeon
ATAATATCCTTTCTATAATGTTCGGTTTTAATAAAGAATTGAAGGAAAAAGAAATAGCAAACCTCCTTGTAAATTTTATCGCTATACTTTTTGAACTAGAAATAATATACAAAAAATATTTAGAAAATTTAAACAAGGTAAACGAGCTCAAAACGTTTTTAGTAAACAACATAGCTCACGAAATGCTTACACCAATAACAATTGCTACAAACTTACTCAAAATTTCATTAGACGAAAAAGATATTGAACGAAAAGATTATTTGATAGAAAGGGCATATAGATCGATAATTCGGTTAAAAAATATCGTTGAGAAAGTTGTAAAATTCGTTGAATTTTTCAGAGGTAGAGATGTATTTGACTTTGAACTTATAAATCTAAACGATATAATACTAATAGCATTAAAAGAATACGAGACAATAATAAACGAGAGGAATATAAAGGTTCGATTGAAATTAAACAAAATATCAGATATGTTTGGAAACTTCTCCATGCTAAAATTAGCTATAAGAGAGTTAATCGATAACGCAATAAAATTTAATAGATTAGGAGGTGAAATTCTAATAGAAACAAAAGAAGAGGAAGATAATATAATAGTTAAAATTGCAGACACAGGTATAGGTATTGATAAGGATAGAATGGAAAAGGTTTTTGATTTATTGACACACTTGGAAAAATACGAAACAAAAAAATTTCCTGGTATAGGTATCGGATTAATATTGGTTAAAACTATAGTAGAATATCATAACGGAAAAATTTCCATTAAGTCAAGAGAGAATTATGGAACAGAAGTTTCCCTAACTTTTCCGAAAAAGTTGAAATACGAAATAGGAGAAGAATAATTAATTTAATTTTAAAAATATTTTTTTATAAAATAAAATTTATCACAAAGATTCTACTAATATAATATTCGAATCTCGCATTTTATTACCATTATTAAATAAATCATCGTACAAAATTTTTAAATATTCATCTTAACACTTATTCATTATAAATATTCTTTATTATGTTTAATATTAAAATTTTGATTTATAAAAGTTAATATTTGAAGAGTATGTATTTTATTAAATATTTAATTGTTTTTAAAAAATAAAATTATATTATATTATTGAGGTGATCGAATATCGTTGAGGAAAAGGATAAATTTGTTGCTTTATTACTAGATAACCTTTGGGTTTGGGCTGTTCTAGCAATGGTAATAATGTTTATTTACGGAGCTTGGGCGTTAATAGAATCAACAACGATGCATTCACCAAAAGTTCCTCCAAAAGGTTGGTAGAGTATGACGCTATTTCCAAGAAAACTTGAGGAATGGTATAAAACATTTACTAAAGAAGAAAGAAACTGGTTAATCATTGCATTGATTATTGCACTAATAATGTCAACTACAACTTTGACATGGCATGCACTGGATAGAGAACATCAAGTGCCTGTAGAAACTATGGAAGTTGCCCCAGATGTTTTTATGGAAAAAGCTATGAGGTTTTCAATGGAATATGCTGGTAAGGTTATCCCAGAGGGAGTAGATATATATCTTGCAGGTGTACAATTTAGATGGATACCAAAAGAACTAAAACTTAAAAAAGGCGTTACTTATAAGATATGGATTTCAAGCGGAGATGTTTTACACGGTTTTTCATTACTCGGATACGATGGTACAGTATACAACGTAATGGTAATGCCTGGTATGGCATATGCGGTTAATGTAAAATTCGATAAAACTGGTGTCTACGAAATAAGATGCAACGAATATTGTGGACTTGGACATCAATATATGATAGGAAAAATTGTTGTTGTTGAGTGATACCTATGGTTGAATTAAAAGATTTTAGAAAATGTCCTGTAACAGGATTATTATGTCATATTCCTGCACAAAAATTAATAACGATTAACTTTGTAATGTCTATAATTTCCTTGATAATAGGTGGTATTGCAGCAATCTTCGTTGGCCTTTCTCGATCCTCTCTGATACTTTTAAGAGATCCAAATCAGTATTACATCTGGTTGACAGCACATGGTATAAACATGTTAATCTTCTGGATAATATGGTTCGAAGTTGCATTGTTATACTTTATAGCAACAATTCTGTTAAATGCTCCAATAGCAAGTACTAGAATTGGATATCTTGCATTCATTCTAATGTTTCTCGGATGGTTAATTGTTGAAGGAACTGTTTTCAGCGGAAATGCAACGGTATTGTTTACTGCATATCCACCTATGGTTGCACATCCAGCTTTCTATGTTGGTTATATCTTATATATAATAGGAGCATTCTTCGCCGTTGCTTTATTCTTCTTAACGTTATATAAAGCAAGAGTTGAAAAAAGATATGAAGGATCTCTTCCTCTAGTAACATGGGGTGGTGCAGTTGCTGCTATTATTGCTGTAACTGTTGTAATTCATGGACTAATAGCAATTACATATGTATTACTATATGCATTAGGAAAAGTTGAAACTGTTAACGTCATGTTTTATAGATGGTATTTCTGGGGAATGGGTCATGATGCTCAGTATGTCAACGTTTCAGCAATGGTTGCAACATGGTATGCATTACTAGCTTTAGGCACTGGATTTGTTGCTGCTAAATTTGTTAACGAAAGATATGCGAAAATAGCTTTTGCACTTTATCCAATATTTGTAATTCCCGGTATAGGACATCATATTCTTGTTGATCCAGGATTCTCTGTTCAACTTAAACAAGCTAGTGGTAGCGTAGGTTCTCATTTCCTTTCAATACCTTCGATGCTACATGCACTTGCATTATTAGGAGGTATTGAAGCTACGTTAAGAGCAAGTGGACATACGGGATTATTTGGATGGCTTGCGAGAATACCTTGGAAAAATCCCGCAATTGCTGGAATGCTACTAAGTATGATTCTATTTGGTATTGGAGGAATAATAGCACAACCATTAACAACATTACAACCGAACATGTTGTTCCATAATACAATGTGGGTACCTGCTCATTTCCACTTTACAGTTGTAGGTGGTACAACAA
>JALTZH010000142.1 GCA_027051265.1 archaeon
ACCGGCGACCAGGGGATCTACAGTCCCCCGCTCTACCAGGCTGAGCTACGCCGGGGTTTCTATAACTATATATAAATTATTAAAAAATTTAAAAAACGAAAAAGATCATTTTTTATACTTAAATTATGATTGAAAATAAAGTAAGAGAAATTGTTATCAGTGTCAAAGAGGATATTTCGAAGATTTTAAATGATAAAAATATAAAAGAAGTATTGTATAAAAAAAATGGTGATACAACATGGAGAATAGATATTATTTCGGAGAAAATGATCATCGAAAAACTTAAAGAAGAAGAGATCCCATGTATCATTGTTTCAGAGGAACATGAGAAGCTTAAGCTTAACGATGTTCCGGAATATATATTCGTACTTGATCCAATAGATGGTTCTTTTAATTTAGTAAAAGGAATACCCTTTGCTTCAGTATCTGTAGCTGTTGCAAAATATAAAAGAAACGCAACATTATCCGATTTATTTTATTCGATAGTTGTTAATATTTTTGAGGAAGAAATATTTGAAGCTTATAAAGGAAAAGGCTCAAAGTTTAACGGTAAAGCTGTACATGTTAATAAAAGATATGATATCGATAATCTTACAGGAGTAATATATACATATAACGTTAATAATCTGGAAAGATTGCTCAAAAAGACAAAAAGGGTAAGAGTTTTAGGTGCAGCATCTCTTGAAATCTCTTATATTGCATTAAATCGTATAGATTACTTTTTAGATATAAGAAACCATTTGAGAAATGTTGACATAGCTGCAGCGTATCTAATACTTAAAGAAGCTGGAGGTTTTATAGTTGATTTAAACGGAAGAGATTTCAATTGTAATATAACCGGTATAGTAAGGATAACATTACTATGTTCAAAATGTAAAGACCTCTCCTTAAAGTTGTTGAACTATGTTAGAAGTAGAGATAAAAGCTAGAGTTAGCGATCCAGATAAAATAAGAAGAAAATTATTAAATCTTGAATTTAAATTCAAAGAAAAAATTCATCAAATTGATTATTATTATAATCATCCATGTAAAGATTTTAAAAAAACCGATGAAGCCTTAAGAGTTAGGTTTTCTAAAGGAGAATGTACTCTTACATATAAAGGAAGAAAAATCGATAACATAACTAAATCCAGAGAAGAAATAACCGTTAAAGTTGATGGTGATATTTTAACGCTTCTAAAAAGATTAGGCTTTACTTTTGTTGAAAAGATAGAGAAAGTTAGAGAAATTTATGAAAAAGATGATTTAAAGATATGTATAGATAGAGTTAAAGAGCTTGGATGTTTTGTTGAAATAGAATCAAAAAGATACGATGTAAAAAAGTTATTTGAAGTTGCGAAAGAAATTGGTGTAAATGAATTTATTAGAGAATCTTATCTTGAAATGTTTTTAAGAATAAGAAGATCTCTTTAAAATATAAAGTCCAGAATCTGTTCCAACTAATACAACATCTGATCCTAATTCGGAGTGAACATCGTTTATATACGATTCAAAATTTGTCTCTGAAATTATTCTTAAATCCTTATCAAAACACAACAACGAATCTTCAGCACCTACAAATATATATTTTTTCGTAGCATGTACACATAATGGTTCCTTTTTTAATTCAACTTTTTTAAACAAACTTCCATCCAGATTATACATGTTTATGGAAAATTCTTCACCAGATATTGTAAGAACTATTTTATTGTTAATCATCGTAACCTTATATATTCCAGATTTCTCAATGTTTCTTAAAAGAATTAAATCTCCATTTTCATTAAAAACGTATAACGTTGAATCTTCATCCACTGCGATAAGAAAATTAGCATTGGAATCCATAAAGAAACCTGTTATTCTATTACGAGTTCTCTTTGAAAATTTTTCAACGTTATCTTCGTAAAACCTAACAGTTCCTGGATTATATGTAGCGATGGCAAACTTTTTTGAATCTTTTGAAACATATGCAAAATGTAACACGTTCTTAACATCAAGCTTCAGGAATAATTTCCTAAAATCCCTATCCATAAGGATAACGTTACTCCTCGTAACCATCAGGATTCGGTTAAGATTTTCACTAATCGCTATATCATCTACTAGAGTGTTATATTTCTCTTCATACAACTTTTTAAGTTCTTTTAGTTCATAAATCTTAACGATATCTTTATATTTTTCATGTTCAACATTTTCCACAACATATCCAAAATATTTTCCACAATAAGATAAAAATACGGATTTAATAACCTTATCTTTTTCCATAATGCTTATTATTTTCCACATCTCTCTCTTCTAATAAATTTTTTTGAATCTAATTATTACATTTATAACTTTTGTTACACTGATCATATTCATGCTTTACATCTTTTAATTTCTGATTTATTGTAATAAAAATTAACAACAAAAAGTATTTGTTTTACTTTTACAAAACGTCGCTAAGAAAGCCTTGCTTTTTCAAATTGGGGATGAATTAAAGCTGTAGTATGCGAAACGTTTATATAGTGAATTATACTGTCGTGCATAGATTCGTAAAGCTTTGCAAAACGTTAAAACAATCTTCATCAGAGATCCCAAAGGTTTAAGAAGAAACAACAAAAGCAAAAAATTAACGCTATCATCCATAATTTCTTCAGCTATAAATACATCATCCAAAGAATTAAAATCTCTACCGAAAACTTCGGATTAAGGGTGAACCCGTTAATGAACGTAACTCCTCCTCTCACTACCATTGGTGTGAATCAGCTATGTTCGTTAAAAAATTTAAATACCTTAAATCTCGTGTAGAATCCCATAGAGATGTCGTAGCTACACTAAATATATAGCCCTCGTCTCAATTAAATCTCCTAAACAAAATCTGTAACAATGTAGGCCTAAAAGAGCTGAGAGAGAATGGTTTAACTAGCTGCTGACCTATCCCATGCTTCTGTAGATTTCTATTGTATATAAAAGGAAAGAAGACTAGCACCTCAGCACAGAGAGGAGATCAAATAGTATCTTAGCAGATAATCGCTTCCGCTTTGAAAGGATAAAAAATCCTATACAGTACCTAAATAAGAACGTTTTTTATATTTTCTTTAAATTCCACCAACCGTAACTATACATCTAATGTGAGGAGAACCATCAGATACTGGAACTAGTTGAGATTCCTTACCACAATGACCAATGTGAAAGTCTAAATCTTTTCCTACTGCATCTATAGTTTTTAAAACGTTAACAATCTCTCCAGACATAGATATATCTCTTATAGGATATTTAATCTCTCCTCTTTCTATAACGTATCCTTCTTCAGCGGAAAATTGAAAAACACCTCTTGTTGTATCTACTTCTCCACCTTTAGATCCTATTAAATAGTATCCGAAATCAATATCCTCAAGCATTTCTTCAAACGAATGATCACCTCTTTCAATAAAGGTATTACTCATTCTAACTATAGGTAAGTATGAAAAATTCTGAGCTCTAGCATTTCCTGTAAGATTTAGATTTAATCGTTTTGAAGTTTCTCTAGATGTTAAAAATGATTTTAAAATACCATTTTTAACCAAAATTTTTCTCTTCGCTTTGACTCCTTCATCATCATAAAAATAAAAACCGTAAGCATTTCTTAACGTTGCATCATCGTATACGTTTAACAATTCTGATCCTATTTTTAAACCAAGTTTATCTTTCAATATTGATTCTCCTCTCAAGACATGATCCGCTTCAACAGCATGTCCCAATGCTTCGTGGATAAAAACACCAGCAAGTTTTGGATCAAGAATTACCTTATATTTACCAGCCTTAGGTTTTTTAGCGTCAAGTAATCTAATAGCACGTTCACATACGAGATCAATATCGAAATGTTTAACTAATTCGAAACCACCAATACCTCCTTTTCTTTCAAAAGCAACTTGTAATTTATCGTTTTTCTTTGAAAAACATGATGCATAAAGGGATACGTATTTAAGTTCTTGAAAAATTTTTGAGCCTTCAGAATTGTAATAATGTTTTCTTACCGTAGCAAAGCTTAGGATTAAAGTCGAGCTTATTATTTCAGGATATTTTTTCGTTTTATTATAAAGTTCTTTCAAATAATTTACTCTTTCTTCAATATCAACATCTTCAAGCTTAATTTTTTCTTCAACACTTTTATTATCTTCGTAAACTTCCTCTATATTAATTTCAATACTTTCTTCTCCTTGTCTTGATGTTTTATATATACGATCAAAAATATCTGGTAATTTTTTGATATCATTTACTGAAGCAAAAGAAATCTTTTTATCAACTATTCTAACACTGCCTCCTAAAACTTTGTCAAACTTTATATCTTCAACTTTTCCATCTTTTAGTATAATCGTCTCTATATTTGATTCTTGAAATCTAATATCAATAAACTTAGCATCTTTACTCAATATCTTGTAAATTATTTCCTCCATAATTTATATGATGCGGGGGGTGGGATTTGAACCCACGCAGGCTCTTCGCCAGCAGGTCTTAAGCCTGCCCCCTTTGACCAGGCTCGGGCACCCCCGCATCATCTTCTTTGTAACTTCTTCTTACGTTTCCTTTCTCTTAATCTTTTTTTTCTTGTTTTCCATCTACATTTACCAGCCTTTTTCCATTTTCTGGAACTATGTTTTCCAGCCAAATAATCACCCAAAATATAATAAAAAGTTAACAAATTTAAATTTATGAGGATTATAGATGTAATCGTGGCTTTGGTTTTATTCTTCATCGTTATATTTTCTTCCTTACTGATAATTACGAATACGTTAGAGAATGTTGCTAAAGAGAGGGAATATATGGGTATAAAAAAAATTTTAGAAACAATTTCTATTAAAGATTGCTTTTTATCTAACGGATCAATTAATATTGAAATGGAAAATTTTAATGAGATATATAATTACATTGAGATATATCCATTCAAAGAAGATTGGATCGTTGATTTTCGTTATAGAGTTCCGGTTTTATTAAATGGTATTGGAAATTTTAGTATAACGATACGATTTGAATATGGTCATTCGAGAAATTTTTCGATTATAGTTTCTTCCAGTGAAAATATTATTCCTTTTGAAGCTAGCTGTGAATACTATAACAATTACTGGATTAAATCTTGCAACATCTCATTTTCGTCAAATACTACGCTTGTTTTTATTTATTACGATATAACTGATAGGAATACCTTAATATACAATAAAAGTTTAAACTTAATTAATTTAAGTAGAAATTACAAAATTCTTCCAGAAGAGATAAACGTTTATAGATCAATAGGAAAAGCGAGAGGTAAAGAATATATTCCGATAATCAGATATATAAACTGTTATGAGATATATAGAATAGCATGTGTTGGTAAGAATTACTCGTTTTGTACGAAATTCTTTAACGAATCAAATATAGATGAACTTTTTAATCTATCTTCTTCGGAGAACATTTACGAATATGATGCCGTGTTCTTTTTCTCAAATTTATCTGAAGATATTCTATCAAAAGTAAATGCTACAATTTTATACGATTTTTATAATATGGGTGGAGATGTCATATCTTTTTATCAAAACTCTTATGAATTTTTATCCAAATTTAACATAAACAAACTTGATTATTATGGATATGGAATAATTTTACACGATAATCATTTAATCGTTAACTATCCAAACGAGATAAGAGATATCTATTTTTATAATAGTTTAAAATCGTTACTCAAAAGTGATTACAAATATTACTATCCAATTTTCATACTGGATTATATAATCCGAAACGATTCGCTAATTTGTCAATATGAGGAATGTTGGAACGTTACTTCAAGTCCTAATGTTAGATATGAGTTCATTGATAGTACAATAAATATACGAATCTCCGGAAATAAGTATATCTCTCTCTTACAGGAATTTATGTTTAACGAATCTTATTATAATAACCTCTCACTTCTTTTAAGGTATAGTGTTACGCAAATAGCAGCTGCATCATCATTAAGAATATTTATTTCAATAGATAACTATACAATATATAAACATTTCTGTGAGGCACCATGTCAAGGAGTGTTTGATATTGAAGAAAAATATTATAATTTTTTAAAATATAAAAAAAGATATCTATTCAATATCTCTATTTATCATGGCGGTGGGAGAAGCGATATATCAATTGAAAACGTAACATTAGTCTCGGAATATTATCCTATAGGGTTTCTTCTTATCGAAAATTATTCGAACGGTATTCTTATTTTAATAACAACTTTCGAATCAGAAGACCTCGTTGAAAATATTAGATATTATATTACAAGAAAAGGAAAGAGTTATATTTTGAAAACAAAAATATACTATTTAAAATGAATAATTTTTTAGTTTAAATTATTTCATAACTATTCTCTCAAGCTTTGGTATAGTTTTAATTTCAACTGGATTTGTAAGATATATTGTATCTAATGGATAGTTTGCAAGGTTAACGGAGTAAAACCTCTTAAAGTAATAGCTTAAATCGCTGTATATCTCTCTCATTATATCATCATCGATTTTCGGTGCAACATAAAACGTTTTACCATAAATTTCATCGATTACCTTCCCTTTCTTTACAACAACTCTACCGTTTTTTATCGTTAGGTATGAGTTTGAAAACGCTTTGATAATATCTTCGTAAGTATACTTTTCGGGATTTATTTCATATACAGAAATATTTGCATCATTTCCAATATTCAAACTCCCAATGAATTTTTCCATACCTAAAATCTTTGCCGGTGCACTTCTAGTTATTATTGCTATTTCATAAAAATCATATTCACGATCTATACTTTCAATTATTGCCCTTCTTTTAATAGCAGGATTTACCTCTTTGATTATTTCTTCACGATATTTCTTTGACATAAGCATCGCAATTATTTCAGGATATCTTATAAAAGGAGCACCGTTTGGATGATCTGTTGTTAAGCAGTATTTCCATGGATCTGAAAGTAATGCTAGTTCAAGTCCGATTGCAAATTGAATTGAATGAACAGGACTTTTTTTTCTATAAATTATTGGCGTAACTCCAGGAGATGTTTCTAATTCTATACCAAGATTCTGCCATTTTAATCCAGTTAATCTGCTTAAATAATATTCCATTGGTCCATCCGCTGTCATCGTTGTAGTTTCTCCAAACAGTACAAATCCGACATCGAATGTCACGTTTCTATATTTATGAAGCTCTTTCACGATTTCTTCTGATTTAGATTCAAAATCTTTCCATGTTTTACCACCGTATGAATGAAATTGTATATGTGTTACATGCATAACCTGTCTTTTTTCGTTAGAATATTTTCCAGCAATTCTTATGGTTTCTATTGTATCAATGTAATTTCCAGGTCTGCCAAGATTTATTGTATGTAAATGTATGGAATGTGGCAAGTTAAGAATTTCATTCGCTTTTATTAATCCGTCGATTATATCTCTGGGTGTTATATCAAAATTTGGAACTATATCATCCAAACTCTTAACATTTCCACCCCATGCCCATGCTTCATCTCCACCAGGATTTACTAGTTTAATAGCAAAACCCTTAACACTTTTCAGAATAAATGAAACAAATGCAGCAAGTTTTTTATAATCCTTTTCTCTTATATATTTAAATACGAACCAATTGTTACCGAAGAGTGTATAGGCTGCTTTATCTACGATTGGAATAGATTTCAGTTCTTCATGTGTATGTCTTGCAGATAATGGTGGCATTGCTGGAGTTGCAGCAAACGTGTATCCCATTTTAGCATAAAGATACCCGGTTAGCCATGTGGTTGGTAATGAATATCCACTTCCAGAATGGATTATACCTTCACGCTCTTTTACAAAATAAACGTGATCCTCTGGTCTCATAATTCTTCCAGCATTAACTTTACCACCAGCTATATGAGTATGTATATCGACACCACCTGGCATTACAATTTTATTTGTACAATCTATGATTTTAACGTCTCGTTCATTACTGAATTTTTCAACAACTTTACCATTCTCTATGAGTATATCCATTTTTTCTCCTTTTATGTTATTGAGAGGATCAAATACTATACCGTTCTTTAATAACAATCTCATCCTCTATCAACCTCTCATAAATTTCTTTTAAAACTTCTTCATCTGAAGGAAGATCTTCGTTTTCAATAACCTTTCTAAGTCTAATCGGAATATTATCCATTCTATAAGCTGTACCTTCAACTTCAACTCCAACTATTTTGGTGGGTATATAAATTTTAGCATACTTGGAAGATAAGTTGTAAAATGGATCCACATTTATGTATGGAATAGAAAGTAAATGTCTTATTGCTTCCTTAGGAAAATTTGAAACCGGATCTGCGGCGATGATTAATGCGGAATCGACTTCTTTATTTGAAAGAACATCAACAGCACTTGTCTCACCGGGATTATATCTCGGATAGCCTCTCGTAAAATCTACAGCGTAAGGAAAGCCAGATAACCAAGCAAAAACTTGGTTGGACCCGGTTACGTTGTAATGTCCTCTCATCATCATTATGCTAAACTTTGTATATCGATTTAAATCAATTACAAGTGAGATCGCATTATCTATGGTTCTATCTCTACCATATGTCTGCGTTAACCCCATTCCAAAAAATAGTACACCATATCTGCAGGATTTCATCATATCAACGATCTCATATATTTCATCTCTCTTTATTCCTGCTATTGTATCCTGTTGAATATCTAGACCATTTAGTATCGATCTCATGGCAGATACGAGTTCATAATCCTTATTTGGTTCGATTCTTAAAAATTTCGTTGCAATCTTTGCTGTATCGGTTTCTCTTACATCAATTACTATCAATTTTCTATCAAGAAAACCCCTCTCTGTAAATAATCCTCTCGGATATAATGTGTATCTGGACAGATGTCTTGGATGTGCATTTAACGGATTACAACCCCAGTATATTATTAAATCTGCTCTGTTTTTTACATCTCCAAGAGTACACGATGGATATCCAACCGTTTGGTAGGAAACAACGCTAGGACCATGACATACGGTAGATGTGTTATCGATATATCCTCTTAGTAATTCTGCTATTTTAACTCCATATTCTATTGCTTCGTTTGATGTACTTGAAAATCCATAGAGTAAGCATCTTGTAGAATTTTTTAAGAGTTTTACTGCTTTATCTATTGCATAATCAAAATCAACTTCCTTTTTTTCACCATTTTCTTTTATTATTGGTTTTTTCTTTCTATTTTTTTTATGTTTTAAAAATTTTGATGCACCTAATCTACATGCATTTCTAACGGTTTTTATTTCGTTGTTATCAACTTCTATTACTAAATCATCACAGAGACATCCACAGAAAGGACATACTACATCCGTTACTATCATTTGATCACCTAATCGTTATAGCATTTCTTGGACAAAATTTTAAACAATTACCACATCCAGTACAAAATTTCTTTTTGATAGCAATGATACCATTCTTAAGTTCCATTTTTGTTAAATAACCGCTTTCAATCTCTTCTAAATCTATCTCTGGACAACAAACAATACAGTTTCCACAACCTATACACTTTTCCTCATCTATATATACGTCGTAGAGTTTCATACATAATACCATCGATTTTTAAAAATGCAAAACATTTAAATTATAAAAAATTAATCGATTCTCAACATTTAGAAATACCAAAAGAAAAAATATTTATTATGAATGATGAAAAATTCTCATCGGAAAATCCTCATAGATACAAAAAGCCAATTTCCGTTATGTGGGAATGTACAATTTTCTGCCAGATGAATTGTTTACATTGTAAAGCAAATGCAAAAAAAGAGAGATCTCCAATGGAACTATCTACCGAGGAAGCTTTTCAACTCATTGATCAAATACTTGAATTTAGAAAACCATATCCCATTTTAAGAATAACCGGCGGAGATGCTTTAGCTAGAGAGGATATTTTTGATATCATAAAATATGCGAAGGATAATGATATCGAAGTAACTATAGCTCCAAGTTCAACGAATAATCTTAACAGAATTAATTTAGAAAAGTTAAAGAAGGTAGGTATAGATGCTATTGCTTTAAGTATAGATGGTCATGAAGCATATCTACACGATAGTTTTAGAGGATATAAAGGGAGTTTTGAAATTCTAACCAAAGCCATTAATATAATTAACGATTTAGGTATTCCTTTAAGATTAATGACCACAGTAACTAAAATAAACGTAAATTATCTTCCCGAAATGTTTGTATTTGTAAATAAACTTAACGCTGAAGGGTGGTATTTATATTTATTGATACCTGTAGGTAGAGCTAGTATTAAATATGAGCTAGAACCACAAGAAATAGAGGATGTTTACAATTTTGTATATGATTTAATTAATCTAAACGTCATGAAAGTAGATATAATAGCTGGTGGTGAACCTTTCAGAAGAGTATTTATAATGAGAAAGTTAATTGAGATGGGAGTATTAAAAGAAAACGTTATAAAGTTTGGAGATTTGTATAAGTATTTAAAAAAGAAACTTTTAAAATTGGTCTCGGAAACAAATTTAAAGAAAAAAGAAATTAAAAGAGTTAGAAGAAAAGGATTTGGTAAAGGAATATTCGTTGCTCATGATGGTAGAGTATATCCAAGTAGTTTCTTACCAATTGAAATCGGGAATATTAGGAAAGCACGACTTCTAGACATCTATAACAACTCCGAAATTTTAGAAAAGATCTCAAATCCTAAATATTTGAAAGGTAAATGTAGTCTTTGTGAATTTAATTCTATCTGTAGAGGATGCAGATCGAGAGCATATGCTATAACTGGAGATTATTTGGCCGAGGATCCTCTTTGCATATACGAACCTGGAACGATATCTAAAGATATTAATATGAGAGAATTTTTGGAGAAATTCGGTATAACATTTTATACAAGAATTTATTGAAATGCATTTAGATGTAGCCGATATTAGAGAAAACGATTTAAAACGATTACTAAAAATTGTTGGTGAAGAGAAGGATCAAACGTTAATCATTGCAGCTGCAAACATATTAAAAAGAGTAGCAAACAAGAATATACAGCTGTTTAAAAATTTTAAAGATGACCTATTACATCTTTTAAATAGCCAATATGAAGAGATTATATCAGCTGCGATGTTCTGTTTAACATTGTATGTGAACAAATTCGATGACAAAGATATTAGAAATGTTTTAAGAAAAAAAATTATAGAAATTTTTGAAAAAAGTGATGATCCTTATATAATAGGTGAAGCACTATTCTCTATAGGAGAAATAGGAAGTGTTAACGATATAAAATATATCGAAAAATATTTAAATGATAAACGTGAGATACATATTTTTCTACCAAAAAAGGGATTTGTTATAATAGAGCTTAAATATTTAGCTAGAGAAGCTATTAATAAAATATATGATAGATATAAAAACTTTAGACCTAAAGAAAAACGTTGAGTATCTTACGAAAAGAACGTTAACGGAAAATGGTAAAAGAGGATTTGTTGTAATCGTTAAGTTAAAAGATCATGAAAAAGCTAAATATCATTTAAAATGTCCTAATTGTACAAAAGAGAGTGTGGGTGAAATAGATTATAGTAAAAGATCACATATCGTTTCGTGTGAATATTGTAAACGAAAATACGTTGTAAAACGATTATATTCTAAAAGAAGAATAAAATATTGAGCTTGCATCTTAATCTTACCAGAACTTCAATAAACATTTTTATATTTTTATATAATATATTATCAATTAGATGTTAATATTTTATCTCATTCTATATGAAAATAGCAATAATGTCGAGATGGAATACGGCATGTGGCGTATCTCTTCATTCAGAATTAATTGGAAGAGGTTTTAAGGAACGTGGATATGATGTTGTAATCTTCGCACCTTTTGCTAGTAGGGATTGGCATCACAGAAGGTTAAATGTTAGAGATGAAGATTTCGTATATAGATGTTATGATGAAGATGGATATATTAATAAGGATATAATTTTAGCTGAAAATTACGATGTAATAATCTTTGAAGGTTTAAAACATTTACCAATAGAGAAATTACGTTCCATTTTTAATGATATAAGAAAGAAAGCAAAAACCGTAGCAGTGATACATCATCAAGATGAAAAAGAGATTAGAGCGTTATATCAATTAAATTTCGATTGCATAGTTGTTTTCGATTCAAGATATTTACAAGAGGTAGTACCAAAAAATTTTCATAAGAAATGTTATATAATACCTTATCCATTTTCAGAAGGATATAACGTTAATCCTAAAAGATATCATATATTTAAGGATAAAATCTTATTCTTCAGTTTTGGAAAACAACCAGTACATGAGCATGAAATATATATAAATGTCTTAAAGAACCTTCGTAAAAAATATGATCTAGTGTATTTCGTAATAAAATCTTACTGGAATTTAATACCAAGATATAACTGGATTTATGTTGAGAAAAAAACTATAAGTTTAAAGGAAGCGTATGAATATCTAAAAGGTGCAGATTTTCATTTAATACCAAAAAGTCCAACAAGAAAAGTTGTCGTTTCATCAACTGTTGCTGCAACTCTAGCTTCTCTCTGTCCTACTATAGTACCAAATACGAGACACTTTGAAATGTTTGAAGATTATAATCCGGTTGTAAAATTCAACGATGAAGTTGAGCTTGAAAACAAAATAATTGAACTAATAGAAGAAGATGAAATAAGGAAGGTATTAATTACAAACATGAAAAAACATGTTAAAATGTATTCATACAAAAAAATAGTTAATCAATACATAAATCTGTTTAAGAAATTAATGTATGAAAAAACAAATTTAGAAAGATATTTAACAAGAGAATCATCATATCTTCAGTTTAGATATCCTTTACACGATTAGATTTTTGTATAAGAGTTAGAATTCTTAGAGTAGTATTTTTCCATGAAAATCTCTTCAAAACAAAGCTTCTCGCTAGATATCCTAGCTTTTTTCTAATCGATGGATTCTCTATTAATAATTTTAAACAATTCCTTAATCCTATATGATCTCCAGGTTTAAATATGAGTGCTATTTTTTTATTAACGGGTAATCCTATATCAGTAACTATACATGCTTTTCCTGCTAGCATTGCTTCTAGAAGAGCCATTGGTAATCCTTCAGAATATGATGGTAATACAAAAATATCGCTGGCATTTAATATTTTAAATACATCGTTCCTCCAACCTAAAAATATAACTTTATTATATAATTTTAATTTGTTTGAAAGGTTTAGTAAGAAATCTTTATCAGGACCATCACCAACCAACAATAATCTGATGTTATTGTCTATTTCTTTTATAGCTAATAGTAACACATCAACACCTTTAACTCTAACTAATCTTCCTACAAATACTATGACTATATCGCCTTTCAAATTAAATTCTTCTTTTACTTTTTCAGAGGATATTGAACTTAAATCTTCAGTTTGAGAAATACCTGGCGGAATTACGGTATTATTCTTTGGTATAAATCCAAAAGATTTTTTAAAGTTTGTTTTTTCCATATTTGAAAGAAAGATAATAGTATCAATGTTTCTATATGCAATTTTCTTCATATGATGTAGAAAAAATTTT
>JALTZH010000143.1 GCA_027051265.1 archaeon
CAAGTAATCTATTAGAAGCATCTTGAGGTTGTAAATTTTTGAAATCGTTTATAAGATTTTCCCAATTATTATCTCTTAATATATCATTTAAACCTGTATTTTCCCAAAAATCATTATATTCGCAAACCCTATCATATTCAAATTTTTCTGAGGAATTTTTAGCATGAGAACTTATGAATTCCTTGGAAAATCTTCCAATAAGATGTAAATAAGCACCTATTTCTGCAAGTAAGATGGGAATCCTATTTTCTTCTAATTTTTTAAGGATGCTCATTTTTTATCCCTCTAATTTTTCAATAATTTCTCGAAGTTCATCAAAATTGCCAAATTTTTTTGTTGTAAAACCTTTTATCTCCAATCTACTCATATTTTTATCCCAACTTTCTCTAATTTTTCCAAATCCAATAGATTTTTTTGCTGAAAATCCATAAGTCAACATCATTTCCCTAATACCTATTACAACAGATTTTAAGTCCTTTAATACTTCTTTCTTTAAATCTTTCTCTCCTAAACCAATCCAATATATAGGAACATACACTAATCTAAAGAAGCCCTCAGCATCCTCTGGAACGATTTCAAAATATATCGGCTTTGTCCCTGCTTTTGTTTCTCTATCATGTGGATTTATTACCATCATATCAATTTTGTTCCAAAATGTTGGATAAAAATATAACATGCCTTTAGAGTGGAAATTTTTTATATTTTTAATATTAAAGAACTCTTTTAATTTATTTCTATAAATTTCCTTTGCATCGGGACATAGTCCATCGAGATACTTCGTCCAGCTCTTAGGAACATCCTCAAACCCCTTTTCTGTTCCAAATAGGAGTGTATGTCTAAAGCGTATTTCAACAAATCTCTCTGGATTATTTATATTTGGTTCAAGAAATATTTTCATCATCGTCCATCTTAAATTTCCTTTCCATGCAGATGCTGGGGTTTGAGGAACTCCGAAAACTTTATCTTTTCTTATCGGATTCTCAATTATGTAAAGAGGAACATCATCTTTTGATATGAATGGTTTTTCAAGCGTAATTGGAAATTCAAGAACCCAGCTATATTTTGGTAATGATGAAATATCTATTGGTGTATTTATACCTAAAAGATTTAATTCCGATAGCTTGTGAGTTATGTATACATCATAGCTTTTGTAAGAATGTAAAATTGCTTTTAGTCCGCTTGGAACATCTCTTTTTCCTACTCTTGCATAATCTTTTAGATTATCATTCACATAAGCTGTTATTAATAACATTATTCTTGAGTATAAATCTTTTATTTCAGAATATTCTTGAATACCTTTTATAAGGTTATCTATATTCTCCTTACCTTTTTCTAATTGTTTATCTATTTGAAACTCTGCATAAAAATCATGCTTCATGCATCGCCCTCCTTTCTTAAGAGACTCTCTAGGTAATTTTTAATATCTCTTTCATTAGGACTTACAGTATCTCTTTGAGAATTAAACTCACGCCAAACAACAAGTCTATGATTTCTTGTTTCTTTGCCCAGTAATCTATTCCAAGGTATTGATATTGAACCACTTCCTTCGAGTGCTTCTTTAAGTTTATTTAAAAAACTCTCTCTATGAGAATTTGTTAATATACTATTTTCTGGAATCCATCCCCATATACGAAATTCCCATAAATTTTCTTCTTTTTTATATGCACATGAAATATTTATTTTTGAAGATAATCTCTCGAAAATATTGCCACGTTCTAATGATTTTCTACAGTTTGAACACCAGAATCTATTTCGATTATTTCTATCTATACTACTTACATTACTATAGCAATATTTACAAACCTTTTTTGTTGTTCCAAATATAAAGTTTTCAATTCTATTATCTAAGGTATTATTCTCTGTAATCCATATCTTTTTTCCTTCTCCATATCTTAACCAGTTTTTTATAGCTGGTACAATAGGAACTGAACCAGAATTTACCCATTGAATCATTCTTGTATCATTTTCATATCCACGATAGTTATCTTGTGTTCTTCGTCTTATTCCATCTACATGTTTCCACCATTCTGGATTATTTGTTTCAAATTGAACTTTTGCAAAAAACATATTTCTTATATCTGGAAATCCATTATTATTGATGTTTTCATTTCTCGGCTTTATTTCTTCTGAGAAACTTTCATATAGGGAAGAAATGTTATCTAAATAGTTTTCAAATTTAACAATATCTAAATTAGCAAGTAATCCATCTTTTTCTACAACAACACCAAATCCATGCTGGGTTTTTGCACCAATTGCACCCCAGTTTACTGCAATGGCTAATGGAACCAAAATTAAGCTTTTATTAAAGTATTTGTTTAATGAGTGTATTGTTAAGGTTATTTTTCCTATTACTCCATTTCTCAAAAACCATCCTCTTCTCCTTCCATAAGGTTTTATATTTATGTTATCGCTTCCAATGAAAACTTTATCTCCACCGTTAACTTCTAATCTAAAAAGTCTTCTTATTCCTGTAGCTCCAAATATTAAACAAACACGACAATAACGTTTTGTTTCATTATCTTCTTTAGGACATCTATTATTGCTATCTGTAGGATCACAAGCATAATAATTTAATCCTCTAATAGTAGCTTCAAACCACCATCTCAGAGAGCCCATAATACCAGTTTCTTTGATTTTACTGCATTTCCTATCAATATCACCCGTCCATAACGGAGTAAGAGTCTTAAATATTATCTTCATAATTCAGACCTCTATTATTCATAGAATAAATATTAATTAATTAATAATTAAAATTAATAAACATAAAATTCAATAGAAGAGATTTTGAATATTATTGAAAATATATAAATTTAGACAATCTATGTCTTTTAATAGATTTGAGTGAAGCTTTTATTACCTATAACTTATCTAAAAATTTAAGTCTGTACCAACAATTTTCATATGAATTTTTTCATATTAACTAAAATAGTTGCGTTTTAACTTAGATCGATACTCGTTCTTTGATTAATTATTAAAATATTTTT
>JALTZH010000144.1 GCA_027051265.1 archaeon
TACCTTTCCATTTTTTCCATCTATTGCTATAATTCTGTTACCATAATTGCTCATTTCTAATACTAGGTCGAAAGCTCCATCACCGTTTAAATCACCAATCGGATCTAAATTTAAATATATAGGACATATATTATCACAGCTTATGCTAATGTTCCAGAAAATGTTTCTGTTCGTAACATCTACTTTTACTATTTTAACGTTACTTCCATAATTAGCTAAAATGTAGCCTTTATGATAATTTCCATCCTTATATCCTACTGGAAAGTATGCATCTGATGCATTTCTTAACGTTAAATTCCAATATACATCCAGTGTTTTTCCATTTATAAAGCTAATCGTGTAAGTTATATTGTTCCATAGTACAAAATCGCAATACTTATCTCCTGTAAAATCTTCTATGCAAGGAGTAACTGCTATTCCACTTAAATTCTTAAATATAGAATAATTACCCCCATAAATTATCTTATCATTAGCTAAAAATTCTCGTAGATAATCGTTGTTCAAATCTGCCATATCGGAGATTATATGTACATTCTTTATCTGATAAACATTTCCAGAACCATCTATGATTATAGTATAATCTTGATAATCAGAAAGATTTTCATAAACTATCACTATATCTTCCGTTCTGTTATTGTTTATATCATATCCATAATTTATTCTTGGCATTTCAATATATGATGCATTTTCTATATCAATAGACCACATAACTTTTTTATTGAAGAAATCAATGGCATATATTCTAAAACCATTTATGATAATATCTTCTAAAATTACTATATTTTCTCTCCTATTATCGTTATCAATATCTCTGAAAATCCAACTTCGAACAATATTAGTTCCTAATAATGTTATGTTCCATGTAAACTCTTTACTAGTTATATTGTATAACGTATAATTATAACTCGTTTCATTTATTTTGGCTAAAAATCTTATTGAATTTATCTCAGATAATGTGCCATAAGATATCTTACCTTCATATGCATATAAAGTTATTTCACCTTCTTTATTTAAGTTTTCATCGAATATCACAATTTTATAATTCGGATTAATTAATATGTATTCATCATATATCTCTGCAATGATTTCTTTCTTACCGTCATTATCTATATCAAAATAGGCTATATCTTCTAATCCTGGAACATTCTTTTCCTTATAAATTCTAACATTTCCTTCCAACCCTGATACATAGATATCTTTCTCCAGAGATTTTCCTGCAGAGTTTTTCACTAATATCCTATATATTCCTGTACTTTCCAACGTTAAGTTATACTTATATATCCCTGTTCCGTCACCATCAGGAATTATCGTAATATTGGAACCATCCGGTTTTGTTATGGTAATAGTTACATCCAAAGGTTTTGAGCAATTTATCGACAAAACTTTTATCGTTATCATGTCTCCCTTAGTGTAGACATCAAGAATTGGTTTTAATATTGCTAGCAGGGATTTATTGTTACATGCTAAAGAACTATATGCATCCAAAATCTTACCGGTAATTGTATAATTTTTCAAAGAAGGAACATCATAACCACCTGCAAGTATTAGATTTCTTATCTCATACCATGTAAGATTTTGATTATACGCTTTAAGTAATGCTGCAACCCCTGTGACGAATGGTGTTGCCATCGAAGTTCCAGATTTATTTTTATAAGTATTGTTTGGTATTGTGCTTAAAATGTCTACTCCAGGTGCTGCTATATGAACGGAATGTTTTCCAAAGTTTGAGAACGATGCTAAACTTAAATTTCTATAAATAGCTGCCACGGAAATAACGTTTGGCAGATCATAACTGGCTGGATATATTGGCTTGAAATCATTATTATTCATTTCATTCCCAGCAGCTGCTATGAATAATATTCCTTCCTTTGCATGCTTTTTAATTGCTTCGTATTTAAATCTTGAATAATAATATCCTCCATAACTATTACTTGTTGCTACTATATCCAAACCATTGATATTCTTTAATGCTAGAACATAATCGTAACAGATTAATAAGGAGTCGGTTGTTAAGAATACATTTCCTGCTTTACATGTTATTATACTTATATTCCAATTAACACCAGTTACACCTATCGAATTATTTCCAACAGCTCCAATTATACCCGCTACATGAGTTCCATGACCATTATAATCCATTGTTTCATTAGGTAAATTTTCCTCATATCCAGCAATAGCAAATGCATTAATACCATAACAATCATCTATGAAACCGTTTCCGTCATCATCTTCTCCAGGAATTCCATTACACTCTATATCATTTCTCCATAAGTTATCCTTCAAATCTTCATGTCTATAATCAATACCAGTATCTATTACAACGACATAAACATTTTTGGAACCGGTTGTTAGATTCCATGCTTTCGTTACATTAATTACGAATAATCCCCATTGGTTTGAAAAATTAGCATCGTTTGGAGCAAGTTCTAATGGTTTATAAATATATACAGGTTCAACATATTCAACAAATGGTAATCGTTTATAATATTCAATTGCCTCTTTAACAGTAATCCATTTTGGCAATTTTATAACTTGCAAATTTTTAATATACTTAGATTCATATGATATTTTTGGTTCAGTTCCTAATGCTTTAATATGAAGTTTTTTTATATTTTTATCTGAAATATAATCTGAAAATTTTACAACAATCTTGTTTTTTATTATTTCATCAGAAAAGCTAAAATTTAAACATCCAATTAGTATGAATAATAATATTAATATGAAATTTAAACGCGCCATAATATTAATTGCGTAATTAAAGTATTTAAAATTTACTTATTAATTATTTTAATAATATGTATAGTCTTTTTTTCCTCTTTCATCCTCAGTTTCGCGTATATACCCACTTTAGGCTCAAGCACACTGTCTTGGACACATCTCACTTGTCTCAATTGTATATTCAAGCTTGAACTACCTACATATAAGTCCCAACCCACCACCACCCCAAAAAGGGGGAAATAAGG
>JALTZH010000145.1 GCA_027051265.1 archaeon
ATAAATTGTTTAGAAGAATAAATACAAAGGAAATTATTGGTCAAGTAATACTTTTGAACGATTTTCCCATAAACGTTGTCTTGGATATAAACGAAATTCATTTACAAAATTTTTATTAAAAAATATTTTATCAAAAGAATATATTTTATTTTATATATAGATTTAAGAAATTACTTTTTCATCGGTTTAATCAAAGAGCTTAACTCTATCACGTCTTTGCGGTTTATAAAATAGTTCTATTCATAAATCACAAATAAGATCTAATCTTTTGTCTTTATAGATTTAAGCATTTCAATATACCATCTAGGGAATCGATATTTTTCAGCAGATTCTATAAGAATGTTGAGATACTCTCTCGTAGGAGATATATCATCCTCTTCTTCATGTTCCTCAGCAACCTTAAATGTTTTAACATCATAAATTTTCTTTCCATCTTTAGTCTCTACCTCTACAGTAATCTCCTTGTAATAATATGGTGCTCCTTCTTTTTTCTTTATTTTCTTATAATCCTCCTCTTTTAATACCATTAAAATACCCCATACTTCACATCCCTTCTGAGGTTTAATATTTGCAGCACCACCTTTCCTACTAGTTGAATAGTAGTTAAATACTAACTTCCAATTTTTTAGTACTGCAACTCGCCGCTCTAGAGGTTTTATAGGTTCATAATTCTTTTTTTTACACCATCTTTCTAAATCTTTCTCATGCATATTAGAGCCATAAGCAAAATATTTTATCACTTTCATAAATAAAGAGATAAAATATTATTTATGGAAATATAAAAGAGATTTGTTTTATGTAGCCTTATTTGTTAGGAGGAGAGAATACAGATTATGTTTTAGAATAACAATATAAACGCTGAAAGAATTAAAACATAAATTATTGTTCTGAGTAAAACTATTTATACTAAAAAAATCAAACCAAGTAAGAGCTGGATTAAAGAATAAAAGAGAGAAAGGTGTAAGAGTTCTTAAAAAATATCATGAGACACCTTTGCAAAGGATGAACGTTAAGGAAGCAGTAAGATTGGTAGGAATTATGAAAGTAATTAGCTACACATGGCTAAAAATGTGGAACTCCAGAGACTACGAGAAGATCAGAAGGAAAAACCCAAAGAAAGGAAAGATTCGCGAATAATAAAAGAGGTTCAGGAACTAATTGAAACGAAATTTGGAGTTCCTTACTTCTCGTGGTAAGTTAGGAGAATTCCAAGATCTTCTAAATACGCCAAGTCCTATAAAAAGGATTACAGAAAACGACGCTAAAAAAACTTTACGCTCTTGATTTTATGCTACATGATTTAATTGTTGGATAGTTTTTTATAGTGTGCAGTTGGGATCAGCTTAAGCAGGCACTTACGGATAATAATAGGGATGCTTCGTGAACATTGTTAGCCAAATGGTGTAAATGCAGAAAATGCGGTAAACAATTCAACGACACCACTGGTACAGTATTCGCATAGACGTAGCTATCGCTAAGCGAAATACTCACACTAGGAATAAGCCAATCAGCCATAGCTATGGAAATCGGTATGAATAGTACTACAGTACCTCATGTAATATCTTGCTTAAGCACGTTGAGCAGGGTAGCACTATCTATACCAACGAGTTCCGTAGCTATATCGTGTCTCTAGACTGGGCTACGAGCATTTCTCCGTTAAGCATGGCTGTGGAGTCTATCCTATTAGAGTGCATTAGTTTATTCTTTTCCTACTCCTAAAATTTGAATACTGTTGTCCAGAAGAATGTTAAAAGATTCGTTTCATAGATGTTTCTCCTGAATATAGAAGAACTTAAAGAAACTATTGCTAAAACAGAGTAGATATCAAGCTGAATTGAAAAGTTCTTGGATGATAAGTTTAAAATTATGTACTTAGATAATAGATCTTATTGAACATACTTATAAATATAAACCCAACCGTTTGTATAGACAAGTTTGAAATGCTTTAACCCTCTACCTTTACCATTCGGTTCAAGAGGTAATAGCTTTGCTAAAAGAAGATTTTCATCTCCTTCTTTTCCAATTTGTACCCAGATATCATATCCGTTTATTCTTGGTATTATTAAATAGTTTCTTAAGCTAACGGTTCTGGCTATTCTTTTAATCTCTTCAACGTCTTTTGTTTTGTTCCCCGTCGATTTATACGTAAAAACATAATTTACTATCGTATATCTCCTATCATCAACAGGTACTCTAACAGGTACGTAAACGTAGTACGTATCTTTTTCAATCGAGTAACTTATCCTTCCTACAATTCTTATATCGTTGAGTTTTCGTGAAATTATCTGTATATCCAACGAAGCATTACCTGTCGAAGGAATCACAAAGTTATACAGGAAGATTCTTGTATATTTGCCACCATTCGTTGCATGATAGTTTATAGCCCACGATTTACCAAGCTCTTCTAAAGATACGAGAACATACGTCGGTAGATTATCAGGATTATATATGTACATCAATCTTTCGAATTCCTCTTCTGGAGAAAGAAAAGCAAGAGCTACATCTATGTTTCTGTTCCAACTACCATTTCTTTCAGGTATAGGAGGACCAGCATTTCCTCCATCGACTATCGTATACCTATCGGCAAAGACTTGAAGATAATAGCCATAGTCCCACCAATGTATGAGTAATGAGTTCTTTTCAGTATTGTTTTTGATCCATTCTCCTGCATCTTTCCACGGCATTACACCAATATCAGCATATTTCATTCCTGTCGCATAAGATATTCCTTTAGACGTTACATCCAACAATATCAAACCTACGAATAAGAAAAAGATAAGTCTTCCATATCTTTTGGATTGTTTTGAAATGAGGTCAAGAGTTAATACAGTTAATATTGCTAACGTTGCAGAGAGAAACATGTGGAGACGAATCATCCAATACGCCGCTTGTATTGATAAAATAGTCCAAACAATTAATAGGAACAATTCGAATCTTC
>JALTZH010000146.1 GCA_027051265.1 archaeon
TATATATAGTTATAGAAACCCCGGCGTAGCTCAGCCTGGTAGAGCGGGGGACTGTAGATCCCCTGGTCGCCGGTTCGAATCCGGCCGCCGGGATATTTTTTAAATTTAAAAGAAATTAAAATTAAGACTAACATGATAAAATTAAAAATTATAAAACAATTCTTTTAATCTCATTAACAACTTCTTCAGGAACATCTATGAATATAATTTTTGGTACTGCATATTTTTCTTTAAGCATTTTAAGATATCCTTTCACTGCTCTTGATACGTTCTTTCCTTTTATATACAATATTGGTGCTTCATAGAGATATGCCACGTATGCAGCTATTTCACTTGAGTTCCAATTTGTTATTATTAAATGTTTCGGATAACCAAATTTTTTAGCAATTTCAACACTTGTTTCAATTCTTGTTTCACCCCAAATTCTTTCAACATTTTCAACGAGTTTTTTTAACTTTTCTTTAACATTTCTACTAATTGCAACTGGACCACCTATTATTATTACATTTTTGGGTCTGATTTCATTTATAAGTTTGATTGTTTCATTTGGTAAAGTCTCTGGATCCGAGAGTATTATTGGAACATTTAGTTTTCTTGCTAGAGCAAGAGCTGCATAACTATCAACTATTAAGTCTCCTCTTGCTAATATGACAGTTTCTTTCCATCCGATTTTTTTAACATATTTATACATGATTTCATATTTTTTTCCAGTAATATTTTCTGGTACTTTATTTATATATTCTTTTAATTCCTTAAACCATGGATATCTTAGCGTATAAGGAGAAACACTTAATAATGATGCAAGTATTTCTTTTGAAACATTTATGTAATGCTTGTATTTTAGGCCCTTATTTTCTATTATTTTTTTCAATAAATTCTCGTCCAGAATATTTATATCTTCAAATATTTCTTCTGGAGCAGCTGCTCCAGCTGCAGCTGTTACAGGTTTATATATAACCTTTTTCACATTTCCTGCAACTATAAATACACTGAGTTTATCCGTTATAATTAATATGTAATTCTTTCCTCTCTCAAATTTATATATAGTTCTATTCTCGCAGTATGGTATTTTTTGACCAGATTTATTTATCTCAAACCATTCGTTCAAAGATGCATTATAACAATATGCAAATACAGTATTTATGTCTATTCCAGAAGGATTAAATGGTATTTTTATCGTGAAGTTCGTAGCATTTTCATATTTTGCATCAATTGTTATAAACCTTAATATCTTTTCTCTTTTAATCTTCTCTTTTATGATATCGTCAAAATATGGATTTATCATGACTTCTATTTCATCTTCACTATCTAGAATGGTAACGTTTGCTTCCATTCTTCCTTTTCCTTTAAAATCAATTTCAAGCTCTATTTTTCTTGAAGGTATCTTTAACGAAACATTTTTATTAACTGATAGATTCAACTTTACGATGGAAACATTTATTTTTGATACATTATTGTAAACCTCCATCTCGTATTCTTCCAAGGTTCCTGAAGCTATAGTCTCGTTTTTAATCGTTTCATTTATTTTTTTCTCCCCAATTCTATGATATTTCGTTATGTTATATACGTAAAATTCCTTCGTAATTGTTTTATTGTTTCCTAAAGTATCGTTAGCGAATACTATGACTTTATATTTTCCAGGAGAAATGGCTACTATTGGCCATTTATAAATTTGTTGATGAATTATTGTAACGTTTCCTATTTTGGTAGCATTTTCAAATATATAGGGTTCTGGTGTTAAAGTATCTACATTATTTCCAAGTATTTGTATTCTTACATAATTTATTCCACCGATATCAAAGACTCCAATTGTAATATTCGATGTCTTATTTACTTCTAAATTTGATACATATATTTCAATAATAGGTGGTATCATAATACTAATCGTTCTATTTTCAGTACAGCCAGTATTGTTATAATAATCGTATGCACAAGCATAATAGATATATCTTCCATCAGGTATTTCTCCTGAAAAGAGTTTTAACTCGAATTCATAATCCGAAATATTTTTCATTGGAATTGTTTGATTTACTCTACCTATAACATGGAGAAATACTGCTTGAACTTTTTCATTTGTTTTAATTCTAATCTTGAAAGACATTATTCCCTTTATAGTTGTTCCATTTTCTGGTGTTGGAGATATGAAGGATATCTTAGGTGGAATCATTATGCTAAAGATACTTGTAGCGTTTGCTGATAAACCATAAGAATCAACAACTCTAACAAGTATGATGTATTCTCCTTCCTGTAATTCTATTTCTTTTGTTAGATAAGTTTTTTCCGAGATACTTCCGATTGTTAGATTTCCTTCTCTAATAATACTTGCGGATTTATTGTATATGAAATATTCAACGTATTTAACCGGATTATCTCCTGGAATTACTGTTACATTTATCAATACTTTAGTGGTGTTATATATACCAACTGGCTCATTTATAATGATTTTTGGTTCTTTAATTAATCTTGTTAAGATTAATGCCTTTGCATTATCGGTTCCATTATTTGATATCAAAATTAGGTCTGAATCTCCATCTTTATTAATATCTATTGCATAATCTTCCGTGTGAAATCTTGCTTTGAGATATTTCGATACAAAAGTTTCTGGTATTTTTAATATGGAATATGGAATTGATACGTTAAATATTACCTGAGACAAATTATCTCCCGAAACTAAACCTATATAATTATGTAAATTGTACGGGCTTCCTCTTATAATTATTATATCGTTCTTTTTATCTCCGTTGAAGTCTCCTACAAATAGTGGTGTTGCGTTGGTTATATTCCAAATTACCTTTCCATTTTTTCCATCTATTGCTATAATTCTGTTACCATAATTGCTCATTTCTAATACTAGGTCGAAAGCTCCATCACCGTTTAAATCACCAATCGGATCTAAATTTAAATATATAGGACAT
>JALTZH010000147.1 GCA_027051265.1 archaeon
ACTTTCTGAAGGATATCGGAGCGATGTATGTCAACATTACCTCACCCCCCGGGCTTTTAGATGCCAGGCAGTTTATTTGGAGTGGATTTGATGCAAAACCAGTTTATAACTACTTCTTCGACATATCAAAAGGGAAGGATTACCTGTGGAGGAGGCTGAAGAAGGCGCGGAGGAAAAACATAACCAAGACTGGTAAGGTATTTGAGTTCAGAACCGGAGATAAGAGCGACTTTAATTTTGTAATAAATGGAGTTTTTGCTCGTGCCGAAGAGCAGAATATACAGCTCAGGCTTAGCAGAGAGTACTTGAACACCCTCTACCGCAGGCTGAACGGAAACATAGAGGTAAACGTGGTCTCGTACAATGGCGAAAATATTGGAGGGCTGATAAACCTTACCCACAATACTTACATTTACAGCTGGCTCGGGAACTTCAAAAGACACATAAAGGGCTACTCCCCAAACGACCTTTTGCTGTGGAAGTCGATTGAACGTTCAACAGAGATGGGTTACACCAGATTCTTTGAAATAGGAGCCAATACGGAGAGATTGGTAAGATTTAAATCCGGATTCAACCCGGAGCTGGTGCTTAACTTTGAATTTACAATGAGCAATCCCCTGCTCGAAGCATGTGTGAGAGTAATGCGGAGGATTAGGGTATAAGCTGTTCGGAGGGCTGAACTTTAATGTTATTATACCCTCAACCCGTAAGGGTGAAAAACAGGGATAACTGAAAGATACGGTCCATGTGTGAGGGAAATGAGTAGGAGGAATAAGTCCTGAATATTCTAGAAAATGTTTTAAAAGTTATCGGAAAGTATGCTCCCCACAACAAGCTCAGAATACCAGTTTACAGATTTTTGGGGATAGAAATCGGTCGAAATGTGTCCATTGGCCCCTGCTGCTCTTTTTATAAGCCGGCATCCATTGTAATAGAAGATAGAGTAAGCATAGCACCTAAAGTTGCAATTATTAAGAATCCGAATTTAAACAATCAAGATTCTGTATGTGTCATTAAAAGTGGTGCCTTTATTGGCGCAGGTACAAAAATCTATCACGGTATTACAGTGGGGGAGAATTCAATTATCGGAGCCGGTTCAGTTGTTGAGAATGATATACCGCCCCGTTGTGTTGCCGTGGGCGCTCCTGCAAAGGTCATAAAGTATATTCTGGATACTTAGAAACTTGGTGAGGTATTTAATGAACTTAGTAAGAGGAATTGTTCTAAATAGCAGCTACATTGTTGTGGGAAAAATCATAGAAATTCTCTTCAGGGTAGTACCGGTTGTTTTAATGATAAGATATCTTGGTAGTGAGCTTTATGGAGTATACAGCTTTGTTTTAGCTTTTATCGGAATTTTTACTGTTTTCATCGATTTTGGTATAGACAAGATGTTGATACGTGAAGTATCAAAAAATAAAGATAAATTAGAGGAATATGTTGGTTCAATATCGACTCTTAAAATTATAGTTGCAGGTTTCCTAATATTTATAATTGTTGCTGCCGTAAAATTGATGGATCTTCCAGAAGTAAAGACCAAAGGAATTATAATAACATCATCCATACTGTTGTTTCAGTCCTTAAGAACACCATTTAGTGCTTACTTCAGGGTAAATCTAAAGATGCAGTACCCGGTGCTTGCAATGCTTCTGGGCAGTATTGCATTTATTATTTTAATCCTGTGGTTTATTCAAATAGAAGCTTCACTGTATTATTTTTTTGCAGCATATGTAATATCCTATTTGGTAATCACCATATGCATATATATATTCTCCAGAAGGTTTCATAAAATGAAATTCAAAATCAATCCAGAAATCTGGGAGTATTTTATTAAAATTTCTGTTCCTTTTGGGCTGGTCCTTCTTCTTATAATGTTAAACGACAGAATAGGGATACTAATTTTAAGCTGGCTAAAAGGAGACGAAGCTGTTGGGTATTTTTCGGCCCCATTGGCTATCACCACAAAACTAACTGTTATCCCTTTTGCTTCCATGCTATCCTTGTTTCCCATTTTTTCAAAATTTTATAAGGACAGGGGAATTATCTGGAAGAAAAGTTTTGAAATCAGTTTCAAATATCTTTTCATAATATCTATATTTTTAGCCGTGATTTCTACAATATATTCAAAGGAAATTGTAACCCAGCTGTTTGGAAGAGAATTTATGCCATCAGCAGAGGTTTTCCCCATACTTATGTGGAGTCTTGTTTTTGTTTTTATCAATTTTGTATTGATAGATGTTATAACTTCTGCTGGAAGACAAAAAGCATTAATCCCTATTTATGGATTGGCACTAATGCTTACGGTGATTTTAAATTTGGTTCTTGTGCCCAAGTACAGCTTTATCGGAACTGCGGTATCTGTTCTTATATCCAAATCAGTCATTTCATTTTGCTGTACCTATTATCTGTTTGCTAAATTTGCAGTATATCCAAATCCTGGGGTTTTAGCGAAGACAGCTTTTTCTTCAGCGGTGCTTTTGGCAATTTTGAGCTTAATAAAGATTCCATTATGGTTAGCTATGCCTGTAGCTGTGGTTATCTACCTGGCTCTCCTCTTTTCTCTAAAAATACTTGGTACCTATGACATCAATCTATTAAAAAGGGCATATCTTTGAGAGTCAAAATGAGTGCACTTATAGATGTAGGATTGGCAGAAAAATCACAAAGACTATAAAAGATTCTGGTGAATTCTATGGCAAAAACTTATTCTAAAAATTTAAAGCAATTTTTAAGATACTTCGAAATAAAAAATACATACTCCTATTTCTGGTTTATATCAGCTGTGCTTGCGTTAGCTTTCATAATCCCCGCATTCATAAACCCCACTCCCTTCGGTATAGATACCTACTCTCACCTCTTCCATGTTGATAGAATGTCCTCAACGTTTTCCCTAGAAGAGTACTACGAAAAGCAGAGAAAGCTTGGGGATGTGTCATTCACCTATCCTTTTGCATTATGGCTATTTGGCTCTGTAATTAAAAAGGTCACTGGTCTGAGCCTTGTTTTTATAGGGAAATATGTGCCAATACTTTTCTTTGTTGCATCTCTATTTATATATTACGCTTACTCTAAGAAATTTCTTTATGACCATCAGCAAAGGATGCTTGCTATTCTCTTCTTGATTTCAGTACCTCTGATGTCTAGGGTTAACACCTATGTCTCCTCCAGTATAGCGTTTCTTTTCTTAATTTCACTGTTTCATCTAATTTTAAATAAAAAATTTGATTTAAAAACGATTTTTCTATTTTTTATTTTTGCATTTATGATCACAATCTCTCATGTTGGTACTCTCATGTTTTTGATCAATTTTTTATTTTTATTTTTCGTTTTATCCTCATTTATAAAAAGAAAAATAGACAACAATACCTTCATTGGTATAATAATTACAATGACATCCTACTATATTGCAACTTTCTTTTTTAATGAAATAAGGCCACAGTACATTCAGAAAACAAAGATATTTCTAAAAATTGGAAATTTACTTAGTAAATTAAATCTTGAATTTCTTGACATTTCAAAAATACTCTATGAGAACATATTTAAAAATACTCAGCTCATATACTTTATATTTTTATTTGGAATTCTTTACTTTGCTTCTCTTGTCTCTGCTGCTGCTGGAAAGAAGTTTTTTGAATATCTTCAAAAGCATCCCAAACATTTGGTACTTATGCCATTGGTCGGGAAGGTGCCAAAAACATTGATTGGAACGCCCTTCTGGATTGGTATTCCACAGACGGTATTTTCGCTGCTGGGTTTTTTCAGAGTTAATTCAGAAGGAAAGTTGATTTTTCTCACCACCCTTGTCATAATTTTGTTAAGTGGTTCTGATTCTCCGAATGTTACTCGTAAAATATATTACCTAATTGTAATAGTTCCTGTTATAGCAGCTCTGGGATTTTCTATCGCTGTTGAATTCCTCCAAAGGAAGAAAGAAAAACTCGTGCTACTTTTGGTTCTCCTAACCTTAATATCTCTCTTATGTATACCTGTGGTTTTTAATACATACTTTGCCAGCAAAATCAGCGGCGAATTGTATGAGAGGGAAGGATTAGCATGGTTAAGTGGTTATGGTGAGCCTTCTGATGCAGCAGTAGGGCGTGGCTTCAGACATCTCATATATGTATATGGAAAGAAAATACCTGCCGGATCAATGGTCTCTGTTGGGTCAGAACTTCGGAATTATTTTACTATGATTAATAAGGCATACTTTAGTAAAGATCAGAACTCTATTATTGACCTGCTAGCTAGCTATAATGTAAAATATTACGTAGTCTCTAAAAGGAGTTTTAAAGTGGGTTCTTTTAGTTATTCGATGCTAGAAATAGAGAATAAAAGCCTTTTAGATAAAATTTATTCTAGCAATAGAAAACTTTTTAGAATATATTATATTAATTATATCCCAAAAATTGAGTTTGTCGAGGATAGAAGAAATGTTGAATATGAGAGAGAGCCACCTGTGATCTTAGATTCGGGTAAGTTTTATCTGATTAGAACGAAAAATTATCAACTTAAATTAAGTAAAAAAGCACCTATAATAAGTTATTTTGGAACAAAAAATAAAAACTATCTGGATCTTGGATATATATATGATTATATCATTTGGAAAGAATTTGGATTTAAAATAAAGAAAATTTACGAATTCCGTAAGATGATATTTAATGTTTCTATATCAAAAGACTCTATAAAATATTCTGCTGAAGTTTTTGACGATAATCAGACTATTGTTTTTGATATTGCAATAAAATATATATTTTTCCCAGATACTTTCAAACAGGAAATTACAATAGTACCACATAAATATGGTTATTATCGAATTTATACAAGAGTTTGGAAGCCCACAGATATTATCATAACTCAGTATGAGAATAGAAATTACGATGAAAGACGCGTATTTCCTGCTGAAGATACCATAAATAAACCTCTCAAATTCAACAAAATATATCTTCAAGAAAATTCTACAGGAAGAGGTATATTTATATTACAAACAGCAAGTTTTCCATATCCCAGTCATCTCTCATACAGGGGTTCTACCAGATATCCAGGTTATACAATTGTGAGCATCAGAACACTGAAATGGACTTATCCAGGCTATCCAGATGTGGTTAAAAGATTTTATACTCTGGCGGGCAGTTTTAAAGAAGGTGAAAGTAAGGTTGAGAAGCAACTAGAAATTTCAATTTATCCATTTCCAAATGCAATTAAACCATTTGTGCTTTTAGATATAAACAAAACCCTCCTGTATGAGCTAAACATTAGTAAAATATATGATGGCACAGGAAATTATAAGGCGGGACCAGTAGTTGGCAGACCATTTCGTGATGTTTTAAACTATGAGGGACATAGAAAAATAAGAATTATAACGCTTAATAATAAAAAACTTGTTATAATGCCTATTTGTGGACCAAACAGCGAAAAACTTAGAAAATATAATAAAGAGACATATTTTCCAGGCTGGAAATCACAAATAGACGTTTTAAAGATTTATGATGAAGATATTTGTATTTTTAACTGGAAAAAAAAACAGATACTTTCACAAGAATATCGTTCTAACTTTATGAATATAATAAATTACTCTATTAAAAATGGTTTTGTTATAACCACACCCGGATATATTTCAGAGTATTTTACTCTTCTACAGAATGTGAACATTCGAGTTAATAAAACCGAAAACTTAACAAAGATTTTAATTGTTAATAAAAATAATAAATCATTAGACGGTTTTACGTTGAAAATTTTTAATCACAATACGAGCAATATAATTACCATTCCTCATAAAAATTTAAAGATTTACAATAGTGACAATATCGCATATATTTCTTCAAATCTTACAAAAAATGAGAAAATTTATCTAATTCTGAGGCGATAAAAAATGGTTAAATTCAACTGCACTGTTGAAGAAAACTCTGTAGAAGGATAGATATTTTTACATAATATAAAATAATAAACAGTTGTATTAAAACTCAAAAAATATGGATATGGATTTATTGCTTTCAAAATTCTATAAGAAGTTTGATTTTAGTGTGTTAAGAAAAAAGATATTAAAATTGGAATGGTATGATGACTGGTTAAAAAAGCTATAAGTAAATGGGAAAAAATTTTAAATTAAAAATAAAATAAAAAACATGTCGATAAAAAATGGTGAAACAGCGCGATAAAGCTGCGGTTGCCTCTGACCTTAAGCAGATTTACAGGCCAAAGAGCAGAGAGAGGCTGAGCAAGCGCTTGAGAGCTTCGCCAGGAAGTGGAAACGCAGGAGATCTGGTTGGAAATCATGTACGAAAAGAGAGTTAAACCCTTCAATAACTCCGGCAGAAAGGTATTTTGAGGAAGGTGAAAGTTTTACAAGAATAGGACATATGGGCTGGACAAAAAAGTGGACAGATGTGTTGTCACAGTAAAACTAAACAAGGAAGAGGTGATTTAATGAGAAACTTAAAAATTAGTGTGATAATTCCTACCTATAATCGATGCAAATATCTTAAAATTGCATTAAATTCTCTACTTAATCAATCGTGTGTACCAGATGAGATAATTGTAATAGATGATGGATCTATAGATGGAACAAAAGAGTATCTTAAAGTAATTTCTAAAAATAATGATATAATAAAAGTTTTTTCTCAAAAAAATGGAGGTCCATCAAAAGCTAGAAATTTAGGGATTAAAAAAGCAAAAGGAGATATAATTTGTTTCTTTGATGATGATGAAATTGCACATAGAGATTGGATTAAAACGATTGTTGAAACATTTGAAAAATTTCCTAGTATTGGTGGTGTAGGTGGTCAATGTATAGAAAAAAAAGGAAAGAGTATATATGAAAAATATTTAAAATCTCAATTCTACATAACCAAAAGGCATAAAGAATTGCCATTATTAGGTGGAAATATAGCTTTTTGGAAAAAAATATTGCAGGAAGTAGAAGGATTTGATGAAAAATTAATTAGATGTGAAGATGTAGACTTGAGTTTTCGTGTATATTTAAGGGGATATAAAATAATTTATAACAAAAATATGATAATTTATCATCTTAGTGACTGTGAAAATCTTTTAAAATTTATAAAAAGAGGTTATAATTTAGGCCTTAGCCAAATTATATTAAATAAAAAATATCCAAATTATTTTAGACCAAGTTATAGGATATTAATAAATTTAATATATATTATTATTGGGTTCATAAATTTACCCAAAAATATAATTAAAGGTTTACAAAAAAAGAATGGATTTTATATTTTAGATCCATTTATTAATTTAATTTATAGATCATCAATAATAATTGGTATATTAATTGGATTTCTAACAAATAGAGCTCAAGAGGTGTCAACTATTTATTATGATAAAATACCACCTTTTAAGGAAGAATACATTTTTCAGCGATTAAAAGAAAAACTGAGCCAAATATTTTATAAATCATTCATCAAACAAGATAAATAACTATATTGACAACAACCTTTTTTCTTTTTAAGCCTTTTTCTTTCCCGCTACTTTGGCATTGTATCCCCAATTTTTCAGGATATATCTTCACTAGTAGGTATAGCTCTTATCTCCTTTCGAATGCTACAGTATTGAACAGTAGCACGCAGCTCATGATGGAGCAGCTTTGATATAATACTTTGATATAATTATGTTCCTTTCTATGTTTGCCCAGAGCTAGAAAAGATTCTTTATTTGGAGGTCTGTCTATGAATGAGAGGAAAATTGTAGTAATTGGTTTGGATGGTGGGACATGGAATATCATCCTCCCATTAATTAAGAAAGGAGTGCTACCTACCTTCAAATATCTGCTCGAGAATGGCTGCTGGGGGGACTTGGAATCCACTATTCCTCCTTATACTGGTCCAGCATGGGTATCCTTTGCTACTGGGAGAAATCCCGGCAAACACGGAGTTTTTGATTTTCTTAAGGTGGATAGGGAGCAGAATAAATTAAAGCTGGTAACAACGAAAGACATAAAAGTCCGAACTTTTTATGAGTATCTCGACATGAAAGGATTTAAAACAATACTTATAAATATACCAATGCTCTATCCGCTAAATCTGAAATATAGCATTCAGGTTGCAGATATGTTAACTAAAAATTCGTCTGAATTAATGATTCCTGCAGAAATTAAGAATAAATATGCGAAATTATTAAAAAAATATAAAGTTTATCCTGAAACTGCGATTGGTGATGAATTTTTAATCGAGGTAGAAGATATCGAAAATAATAGATTTAAATTGGCAAGAAAGCTGTTCTTAGACGAAAATTGGGATCTGTTTAGCGTTGTTTTTTCTGGTACAGATTGGATATCCCATGGATATTATAAAATCTTTAAATCTACCAATAACAAATTAAAAAATAAAATTATTAGATTCTATAAACAAATAGATAATTATCTATATTTTTTTAAAAACAATCTTCCAAAAAATGGATTTTTATTCGTTATATCTGATCATGGATTTAAAGAATTGAAAGGCCGTTTCTATATTAACGAATATTTTAAAAAATATGGATTGGTTGTGTGCGAAAATTCACCTCCAGATGACAATGTTTTTAAAAGGATACACAGGAATTCAAAAAAGACAATAGAAATATCACCAACAGCTATCAAATTAATAGGAATGATTCCAATTCTAAATAAAATGTTACGTGCAGCTTTTCTAAGATTTAAAAAATTAAGTGGTATTAGAATAAAAAAAAGAACATTAAAAATCGATTATTGTAAAAGTAGTGCATTTTGTCCTACGATATCTCAATATGGTGTATTTGTAAATAACATAAATAAAAAATTTGTTTTAAATTTACTTAAAAACGCATCCTATAATGGCGAAAGGATAATTGAAAAAGTTTGGTACAGAGACGAAATTTATTCTGGACCATATGTTAATTTAGCACCTGATATATTGTTTTTAACAAATAAAACAATTGCTATAAGCTCAGTTTTATCTGGAAAAATATTTATGAAAACAAAATTAAATTTAGAAGGACAACATGATATAAATGGAATTTTTATTGCCTATGGTACAGAAGTAAAGAAAAACAAAAAGATTGAAAAAGCTAAAATATATGATTTGGCACCAACTATATTGTATCTGTTTAAGCTGCCAATACCCAGCGATATGGATGGAAGGGTTTTAGAAGATATTTTCATAAAAAAATCATATGAACCATTTTTTGTAACCGATAGTTATCATACTTCTGAAAAAGAGATTTTAAAGACAAAAATTAAAAGAATAAAGTCAAAAATAAATTTCGAATAAAGTATAATGTCCTTCATTATAGGTGTGGTTGTCTAAATCGTTAGCATAAAAACAGGGAGGTTATCAGAAAAAATTGTTGGTTCAGTATGTGTTTAGCTAATTAACTGTTTTCCCGCGCTCTCGGCTAACCCTTGTATGAGCACTGGTTTGTGCTGCTTTTCATGGCAGCTGCATCAATTCTGGCAAATCAGATCTGCGATTGATTAAACATATATGGGTGGATTTAATATGTCAAAAAAACTAAAAGTATTAATAGTACCTAAATGGTATCCAAGAGAAAACAAGCCAGTATCAGGAATTTTTGTTCATGAATTTGCTAAAGCCATTTCTAGATACTGTGATGTTGCCATTTTGTTTGGACATCAAAATTCATCAATTAAAAAATTGTATGAAATCCATTATAAAAAAATGGATAATATCAAAGTTTTCTATGTATATCACAAAAAAATCCTATCATCATATATATGTTATATGATTGCAATGTTTTTAGCATTTAGAAAAATAAAAAAGAAATTTTATCCAGATATTATTCATGTACATGTTTATACTGCAGGGATACTTCCACTGTTATTGAAGCACTTGTATAAAATTCCTTATATTCTTACAGAACATTTTAAAATAATAAAACCTCAAGATAAATTTTTTATCAAGAAACTTAAAATACTATTAGCAAAACTAATATTTAGGAATGCAGAACTATTAATACATGTAAGCAGATTTATGGCAGATTATATTGAAAATTTTGGAATAAAAAATAAATATACAATAGTACCAAATACTATAGATACATCTATTTTTTATTATAAAAATTATAATAAAAATACATATTCTAAAAAAAAGAAACACATAATTTTTGTTGGAAATCTTACTAGTGGAAAAGGAATGGATTATTTGCTTCATGCCATTTCTATTTTAAAAGAAAAAAGATCAGATTTCATATTAAATATTGTTGGCGATGGAGAAGAATGTTCAAAATATAAAGATATGGTAAAAAAATTAAATATATCTGATATTGTGATATTTCACGGAATTAAATCAAAAGAAGAAGTTGCTAAAATGATGCGGAAAAGCCACTTTTTAGTTTTACCAAGTTTATTTGAAACTTTTTCGTGTGTTTCAATCGAAGCGATGGCCACTGGACTTCCAGTAGTAGCTACTGAGGTTGGTGCGATAAAAGAAATAATAGATAAAAATAAAGGAATATTGATAGCACCTGGAGATGTAAATTCTCTTATAAGTGCGATTGAATTTATGCTCGATAATCACTCTAAATACGATCATAGTAGAATAAGTAACTATATTAGAACAAAATATGGTTATGATGCAGTTGGTAAAAAGTTATATGACATATATAAGATGATTCTAAATAAACAATAGGACATTGTATCCCAATCCTAACCATACTTTCATTTCTATAGTTACTTTTTGATGCAACCGTTTCAAAAATTAGTTTTCACTTTTTCCTTTCTCTAAACATTTTTAAAGTTGAGAAAATATCCTCCATTTGGATTTTTCTGCAATCCAAGTCCTCAAATCTCAAGAAAAAACCTGGCAAACCTGGATGATAAACTCGGGTACGATAAGGCCTGCCAGCCTTAAGAACATTTCATCAGCTCATGTGGGTTTAACCTCGATGTACTACCATTTCTCGAGTTCCTCTCTAGATTCGAAGAACTTCAATTCTGCTCAACAGTGTTTGTCTACGGATGGTTCACCCTGCAATAATATGCTTGATCCCTCCTCCAGTACTGCAAGGACGTTCTCGGTGGTAGCATCCACAAAAAATGCAATAGGAAATCATTAACAGTGAAGCATCATCGAGAAGGCGGTCATCTACCTCTTCAAATGCTGGAGATACTTCCAGTCAGTGTGCCACAGAGACATGTTGTTCGCACGGCACTCTCTCGGCTAAGACATGTTCTCACAGAACCTTGTAAATTTGTTTGGGACATTTTCACCCAAACGCCACTTCAAGGACTCAAGGATATGTTCCAGCATGCACCTTACCAAGGCGATACTTCTTATGAGCCTCCAGCACCGCCTCGATCTGATATATGATAGGTGTACAGGGCCTGCCAAGCTCTTTTAGCACCAGCAGCACTCACCTTGCTCCTCCTGCCTGATAATCCACCGACCTTCGCCGGAGTAAGCTTGACCATGCAAGACTTATAAAAGTTGGGAAATGATTTCGGGATACCACAACAGGGAGTACAATGAAAATCTTTAAATATACAAAAAGTTTAAGATACCTTTAGGGAAAGGGGGATATTGATGCGATTCAGAGCCTTCACCTTTGCGGTGCTGCTTTTTTCATTAGTTGTGCCAGCCGCTGCAGCGGTATGCAGCTATTCAGGTGGAAACTGGGTTATTGAATCTGGAGAGAGCTGTTCAGTCGAAAACGCCCAGATTACCCTAAGCGGTAACCTCACCGTATATGGAAACCTCACTCTGGACAATGTAACACTGGTTGTGTTGCCAGAATACGGCATATATGTGAACTCAAGCGCAAAAATGATTGTTAACGGCTCCAACATAACAACGAGAAACACCTCTTATGTCTTCTCCTGGGTGGTGGACAGTGGCTCTCGGTTTGTTCTTAAAAACTCTTTTGTGATGAATTCTGCGATGGAGGGTGGCTCGGTTGATAACAATAAAGGACTGGAGGTGAGGACAGATAATGCAACAATTGAAAACAACCGCTTCTACCTGCTACCTACCTCTGGCTATCAGGCTGTGCTGGTTTTAATGGGAGACAACAACACCGTTAGAAACAATTATTTTAACATTTCAGGCTATAGAGGAGCAGGTGATGGAGCGCTGTATTTATACCGGTCAAATGGAAATATCATCGAAAACAATACATTTTTTCTCCACGAAAGTGTGAACATAAGAACCGGGATAAAAATAAAGCATTCACGCAACAACAAAATTTTAAATAACAAAATAAATGGTACATCCACAACCAAAAATATCTGGGGAGTATATATGGAGTCTTCTTCGGGTAACATTTTTAAAAACACCTCTGTATTCACTAAGGGGCCTGCCTGTTGGTCCTATTGGATAAGGGCTGACATTCAAAATAACGATATTGATGAGTCTAATTTGGCTGATGGCTTTCCCTTTGTATTCATCAATAGAAGCATGACATACGAGAACCGCAGCGGACTTGGTGCAATGATAATCTATGCGGATGATGTAGTTGTGCGGAATCTAGAATTTACGCCGCTCTATCAGGAGATGATCATCCCCTACATGGTTAAAAACATAAGCATTCTCAATATTACGGCAAGTTCCGGCATGGTTTATCTCAGATTTACCTTCACCCACAATTCAACCGCCGATAACTTAAAGCTCCACATGCTGGGCATAGCATGGGGCTCAAGCAATCTAAACATTTCTAATGTGGTGCTGAACAAGTCTCCCCTGGCAACGGCAGATGGATCAGTACTGCGGATTGGGGACGGCTCCGGGATCCCCAGAAATATTCTTATCACCAACATAACCATTTACGATAATCGGTCAAAATATATAATAAGAATGCACAATCCTTCCGAAGTAACAATTCAGAACGCCTACATTGACAGGATGGGCGGCTCAAATACAGTCGCCTGGGTCTACCGTAGCAACCTCACCCTCATAAACGCCACCTACGACGACGTTGTTTCAATATACGACGGCAACCTCTACCGCTACTGGTACCTCGACGCCTATGCGAGGGACGCATCCGGTCAGCCAGTTGCCGGTGTAAACGTCACCGCCTACGATGTCTTTGGCAACCTTGCCTTCTCAGCGCTCACAGATGCCAGCGGCTACATACCAAGGCAAACGCTCCTCGCCTACAACCAGACCTCCTCCGGCAAGGTCTACCACTACCCCTACACAATAAAGGCCGAG
>JALTZH010000148.1:0-566 GCA_027051265.1 archaeon
AGAATAATCTCAGGTTATGTAACAAGAGTTGAAGAATTATCTTTAGGAAAATATTACGTTTAGAATTAACATTTGCATCTCAACTTCTTATACTTACAGAAGTATCTAAAGTTTTTTAACCAATTTGGTATTGGTTTTGGACACGTTTCAACATATAGGATGAAATCCTTAATTCTCTCAAGGGTTTCCTTACTTAGTATATGTTCCATTTTATGTGCATCTTCTACAGCAATATTGTGTGGTACACCTAACAGCTTTAAGAATTTTAATATGGATTCGTTTTTAACTTTTAAGCTTTTAGCAATCTCTTCGCCCTTTTTTGTTAACGTGATTCTTTTTCTCTTTTCATATTTAACCAAACCAAGATCTTTCATTCTATCAAGCATTTCTACAACACTTGAAGGTTTAATATTCAGTTTAAAAGCAATATCCTTTATTTTTATATCTCCATTATAATATTTCAATTCATAAATTACTCTAAGATAATCTTCCATTCTTTTAGTAATCATAATAAAAAATGCTTTTTAGGAAAATAAATAGTTTACCCTAAATTTTCTTCGAAAAAT
>JALTZH010000148.1:576-2909 GCA_027051265.1 archaeon
ATCTATATATTAAAATATATGAAAAATAGATTATTTATCTAACAAGCAATTTTGCCGTTTCTATACTATATCTCCAATCTTTTGGAAGTTTTCCTTTCTCCTTATAATAGCTTACCAATCTCATAATCTTAGATTCTATTAACATTAAGGCACGTTTTGCAACTTTATCCTTTTTATGTTTCTGAAGATGTTCATGTACTCTAACAGCACGCTTCATAAGATTCAATAAATCCTCGGGAATTTGTTGTTTGAAACCTTTTTCCTCTAAAAATTTTGTAAGCTTTTTACCAAGAATATATTTAGCAAACGGTATACCGTATTGATCTCTTAAAATTAAACCTATTTGACTAGGTGGAACACCTTTCTTATATAATTCTATTATGATTTTTTCAATCTCTTCCTTTTTATAGTTATTTATCCAGCTTACCGTTTTCTTATTCGGTTTTATTGATCCGGATTTTCCTCTTCCTCTATTATGTTTGTGTACCATAATTATTTTAACATTATTTTTAAAAACAATCTAAAAAAATTAAACAAGAGCTCTGATTTTAACGAGATTTCTGATAAAAATGAATAGAGGAATTATTTCAATTCTACCGGCAAACATATAGAAGCATAACAATATTTTCTCAAAATTACTCATATGCTCAAAAGTCTGAAATCCAAGTGTTGTTTGTGCCGAAACAATCATAAGCATTGCTTCATTAAGGTCTCTACCGAATAAAGTCAAAACAGTAGTACCTAAAATGATTAAAAGAATATATAAAGCTATAAATATTGTTAGAAGCAATGCCTCCTCACTTTCAACACGTCTCGAAGATATTTTTAGAACAGTAATCTTACGTTCTTCTGATATCCTCTCAAGATACCAGAGAAGTATTTTAAAAAAGGCATAGATTCTGAATATTTTTATACCACCGGCTGTTGATCCATAGCCACCACCAATTGTAGCAAGAAGTAATATCAAAAAAATACTGGTTGGTGAAAGGCTACCAATATCTATCACTAAAAATCCGGCGGTTGTTATGACAAATGCGGATTGAAGAAAACTTTCAACAATATTTATATCCTCAAAAATATATAAAAAAAATGCAAAAAATGTTATAAGTAACAGAATTCCACGAAACTCTACATCCTTCAGTATTGATAAATCTCTCTTAAATACGAATTTATATAGTATTAAAAAGTTTATGGAAGCAATTATTGTAAAAATACAGATTATGTATTTGCTAATATCATTTAGATTGGAGAACTCTATAAAGGAAAGACCTCCGGTTGATATTGTTGTTAATGTAAAGTATAAACTCCTAAAGATATCACCCTCAGAAATCAGGAGAAATATGAAGAGGATAAACGTTAGATAAAAATATGTGAAGAGAATACTCTGTGACTGAATGATCAATCCTCTTTCAAAACTCTTTTTCAGTTCCATTAAAAAATGTAACCTAGTTATAGAAGGAAATGGTGAAATCATTGTTAGAAACATTATGATTATGCTTAACCCTCCAATCCATTGCAAATAGGCTTCGTATATGAGCATTATCTTCGGAATATTGTAATCGATAACTCTAAGACCAGTGGTTGTTAAACAAGAAACACTTTGAAAAAACGCATCTATTGGTTTGAGATTTAAAATCAAAATATAAGGAAGACTACAAAATATGAAGAATAGAACCCATGAGATAATTACAAAGAAAAACAATTCCACAGCTTTTAATTCCCTTTCTTTAAATCTAAGCATTATTCCGGCTAAAGATATACATAAAAAAAACAACGATAAAAAAGTTGATATATATTCTTTTTCAAATTCTAAAGCAATTGCTACCAATGATGGGAAAAGATAGGTTGTTGATATTAATACTAGTATTATTCCCAACTGGTGTATCATCTTGCTCTTTTAAACGTTCTCTCAAGAGGTATAGCGAATTGCGTTCCAGATATATGGATTAATAACTTGGCTCGATTTAAATCAAGTTTTCTCTTATAATATTCGTCTTTCACTTCTACTAGTAATACTTCTCCTGCTATGAACATATGGTCACCAACTGGATACGTTGCAACGGTACGACATTCCAACCATGCTATTGCTTCAAGAATACGTGGAGGCTTAACTTTTTTTGATTTAACTTCTGTTAGGTTTGCTTCCTTTATCTCATTAACTTCGTATGGGAAATCTTTTTCCAGTATATGAAGCTTATCACCTAGAGATTCATCGATTATGTTAACAACGAACTCTCCCGTTTCCTTAATATTTCTCCAAGTATCATGCTCCGGATCGCAGGCGAAACCGAAGATTGGTGGATGAAAACTTACGGGCATGTTAAAACTGAAAG
>JALTZH010000149.1 GCA_027051265.1 archaeon
TTTTATTCCAATTGAAGTAGTTCCTCTTTTTACAGCTTCTCTAGCATATTCAACCTGATATAATCTTCCTTCTGGACTAAATACTGTTATTGCTCTATCATAACCCATCGCAGGAAATGGTTGCACGATCTTTCACCTTCATAATTTTGTTAATACTTCAAGTAATCCTATATTAAATACTATTTCTATTAAAATTACAAAAAAAATCAAAGTGAAAACAATTTTTAATTAACGAATTTTAAAACTCGTTCTTATTTTCTTTTCCATTTTTTTGAGATAAGTTGTGTTGTTGAATTTCTTTACGATTTCTTTTAACTCGCTTCTTTTCATCGTTCTTAGTTTCTTTACATAGTTTAGGAGTATTGGCATTGCTCTGGTTACGTTATCTACAATCGTTATCGTCGCATACCTTGCAGTTCTAGATAAAGGATTCAAATCTATAGCGATGACTTTTTTTCCAAGCTTTATAAGCTCTTCCGTTCTATCTCCATCTTCAATAGCTACTAAAACAACATCTGCCTTATATATACCTCGTTTTGAAACTCTCCTTCTCTCACTTCTTATCGTTGGTATCTCAACAAGATCTTTATCTCCTAAAACTTCTTCAGCTCCAAGATTTAACAGATATCTTTTTATCTTTTCAATTCTTTTCTTACTTCTATAGAAAAGGTTCACTTCGATCTTTGCGTTTAATATTTTCGATAGCTCGATTATTTCCTTACCAGCAAGAATTGCAAAGTTACCATTAACCGATATAACCGGATGTTTAGCCAGTAATAATAAAGCAGCTCCAGCTTTTATTGCTTCTATAGTTTCCTCGTGAGTCTTTTCTCCTAGAAGATAATCAAACGTTTCTCCTCTTCCATGTGCTATCAATCCAGCTATTGCAACTATACCCATAAAATATCCTTCTATTAGTTTTTCTCTATATAGCAAACTCAAATATCTTGGATGTCTTTTATCTAATATCATCTCCTTCTTTAATCCAACGTGCAAAATTTTTCGCATGATATGTTATTATTAGATCGGCTCCAGCTCTTTTTATACATGTTAATATTTCTTTAACTATTTGTTTCTCATCAATCATTCCTAATATTGATGCAGCTTTAACCATTGAGTATTCACCACTAACGTTAAACGCAGCAACTGGTACATTAAATTTTTCTTTTACCTTAGAAATAATATCCATATAAGCTAAAGCTGGTTTTATCATAACTATATCAGCTCCTTCTTTTATATCCAATTCAACTTCTCTCAGAGCCTGTTTTATCGTAGCATAATCGAGTTGATGCGTTTTTCTATCACCAAATTTTGGCTTGGAATATGCAGCATCTCTAAATGGTGAATAAAAGCTTGAAGCAAATTTTGCAGCGTAGCTCATTATCATTACATCTTCATATCCATTTTCATCCAACGTTTCACGTATCTTCTTTACTCTTCCATCCATCATATCACTAGGTGCAACGATATCACATCCTGCCTCAGCATGACTTAAAGCAATTTTAGATAAGATTTCAAGAGTTTTATCGTTTAAGATTTTTCCATCTTTAATAATTCCACAATGACCATGATCGGTATATTGACATAGACATACATCGGTTATCACTATCAATTCATCACCAAAGTTTTCCTTAAGTTGTCTTACAGCTTTTTGTACAATACCGTTTTTATTAAAAGCTTCACTACCAATTGAATCCTTATGTTTTGGAATACCAAACAGTATTATACTTCTTATATCTAACTCAAGTAACTCTTCAACTTCTTTGTTTAATTCGTTTAACGACATTCTATATATTCCTGGCATTGTTTTTATTTCTTCTTTTCTCTCTAAACCTTCTTTAATGAAGATTGGATATATTAAATCATAAGTACTTACATAAACTTCCTTGAAAAATCTTCTTAATATCTCATTCTTCCTATATCTTCTCATTCTAATCGTTGGAAACATTTCTACCATATTCTATATAAATTTTCTTCTCTTTAAAATAAATGAAATAATTATGCTTCATTGCAAGTTCAAAAAACAATTTTAAAACATGTTGCAAAACATATTCTTTCGAATTGTAACGGAGTAAAACCTTCTAATTTGTTTACGATTTTATATATACCTTAGTTCCCATCAAAAGGTAACATAAACCATAGTTGTTATAACTTTATCAGCGAGTAAATTTTTTCTTCGATTTGGATGCTTGACATTCCTTCGTTGCTTATATTTTTTATACTTTCATATTACCTTTTGATAAGAACTAAGGTATATATTTCTTTGGTCAAAATTTTTTATCCCCAATTTTTTTAAAACTTGCAACAGAGCAACTTAAACATATTATTCCAAAATTATTTCATTAGGTTACGGATAGCATTAAGGGTTAATTTTGATTGAGGTTTAACGATATAATTAACTGGATCGAGGAATAGGATGTTGTTTTCGATGAGATATAATAGTTCGGGAGAAATCCCTTCGTAAGGAATTATTTCCTCATGCCTAAATCTTGATAAGAGATTTAACAAACGATTCTTATCGACAACGATTTCTTTTCCTTCAATTCTTACACGTTTTTCAACAAACTTTAACACCTCAATCCTATCTTTAACCTGAACCTCCCTAAGCTTAACCATCTTCTCAACCTCTACTTTAATATCCTTCCCTATCTTCTTCATCTGTATCGCTTCAACAAGATGTATTGGCTTTCCTCCAAAATATTCCCAAACAATATCAATCTCCTCACTGCTAAATCCTCTTTCTCGCAATATCTTCACAACAGTTTCCTTGTTAAAATCGTCCACGAGATAATATCTCGCTCTATCCTGTAGCATGGCTTCATTATATATTCTTTCTATGAAAGTCGAATCCGACGTGATTGCGAAGACGTGGCATATATGCAAGACTTTGGTTAAACTTACGAGGA
>JALTZH010000150.1 GCA_027051265.1 archaeon
TATTGTATATATAATTACCTATATTAAAATATATAATTAAATTTTTATATATTATAAGCAAAACTATTAGTAATAAAATTTTTACATTTACATTTTTTAAAGAAATTAGAACATGTTCCTTTTTAAGTTTGAATATTAATATCGTATAAACAATAGCTGACATTATTCCAGTTATCGTATTAGTTAGGATTGAAATTAAAACCAGAATTAATATGGGAGAGAATTCCATGAAGTACGATCTAATGAATTTTATTTCATTAAAATTTATAAAATTTTTTGCATAAATTATTCCAGATAATATTGATGCAACGGATAAAAAAAATGTGATCTTTATAACATCTAAATATTTCATGTTAAGAATTTCCATCGCCACTATTAAACTTGGATAAACAGGGATTGTAAATACAAAAACATGTCGATACCAATAGTTTAAAAAGTTTATAATCTCTAACTTTTTTATTTTATACTTTTTCATAGCATTCTTTATAAGATATGCTGACAAATACGCACCACCAGGCATTGGAACTAGTCCAATGAATATTGGGAAAAAAACAACAAACGTCGTGTTAAAATTTTTATTCACTTTATAAATAATATTTTTAAATATATTTGAATATTTTAGCATATTTATAAAATATAATAAAAGAAATATTGTAAAAACGATCCTTAAATTTTCAGTTACTATCGTATAGCCCATATAAGATTTTTTCTATTGGATGTTTTAAATAGAGGAACGATAAAAAATCTAGCTATAGATATCCCTTCTTGTATAAGAGTTCAGCATCTAAAATAGAAGCACCTGCTGCACCTCTAACGAGATTATGTCCAGTTACAATGTATTTTATATCTAAAACTTCATCCTCTCTTATTCTACCTACAGTAACTGCCATGCCATTATACGTATTCCTATCTAGTCTAGGTTGTGGTCTATTAATCTCGTCTCTTACTATTACTGGATATTTTGGAGCTGATGGAAGATTTAGTTCCTGAGGCAATCCTTTAAAGCTTGCTAACGTTTTCTTTATTTCATCGACAGTTGCCTTGTCTCTTAATTTTAAAGAGACAGATAATGTATGTCCATGAATTACTGGAACACGTGTACATGTTGCAGAAATCTTTATGTTTGGTTTTATAATTTTTCCATCTTCAATTCTTCCCAATATTTTAAGCGTTTCATTTTTAAGTTTTTCTTCCTCACCCTTAATAAAAGGTATTATGTTATCATGTATCTGCATCGCATATAATCCTTCATAACCAGCACCTGAAATTGCTTGCATAGATGTTGCTATTACTGCTTCGACACCAAACTTATCATAGATTGGTTTAAGAGATAACATGAAAATACATGTTGTACAATTTGGATCTGTTATTAAAAAACCATCCCATTTGTTTTTTCTCTGCTGTATCTCTATCAATTCAAGATGCTCAGGATTAACCTCAGGAATAAGTAGTGGAACGAGATTATCCATTCTATATGCGCTTGCCTTACTTATAACCTTAAATTTCTCAGCAAACTTTGGTTCCAATTCTTTTGCAATACCAGAAGGAAGGGCTGAGAAGACTAGATCAACATCTGAACGCAATTCTTTCGGATTAGTTTCTTTAACCGTTATATCACGTACAATTTCAGGTATTGGTTTATTCAACGCCCATTTAGCGACGGTCTCGTATTTTTTTCCTGCAGATTCTTTGGAAGCCATTAGTTCAACAATTTCAAACCATGGATGATTTGATAATATATCAACAAAAACCTGTCCTACTAACCCGGTTGCTCCAAGTATTGCAACGCGTATTCTATCCATGAATAATTATAATATTCTTAAAAATAAAAACAATATCTGTAGATTTTAAATTAATTTTTATTAAAAATTCTTCGAGAATTGATAATTTTCTTTTTTTAAAAATTTTTATTAATTTTAGAAAAATACGGGGTGTTATTGCATGGCTGCAGAACAACAAAAGTCGCAACAAGAAAATGTAGTTTATATTGGTAAAAAACCTATAATGAACTATGTTCTTGCCGTAATTACACAATTTAATAATAATGCCAGTGAAGTTGCAATTAGAGCAAGGGGTAAAATGATCTCAAGAGCTGTTGATGTTGCAGAAATTATAAGAAATAGATTTATACCAGATGTTAAAGTTAAAAACATCAGTATTGGAACAGAAACGTTAAAAAGTCCAGATGGTAAGACCGTTAACATCTCATCAATAGAGATCGTGTTGGCAAGAGGTTAGCTTCGCTTCTTTTTATTATTTTTTATAATATTTATCTTTTTCATTTCCAAAACATCCGAAATATCGTTATAAATCTTTATCCATCTTAAATATGAAGAGATCGTTGCTATAAACGAACTTCTATCTTTTCCATAAATTTTTAGCATAAGCTTATTTCCTCTCCTTATCCAGAAGCATTTACTCCTATCACTTCTTGATGTTTTATGCTCGTTTTCAATAGCCTTAATTATTTTATCCATATCATCCATTTCCAATATTATACAAGCGTAATGCTTGAACTCTCCTTGTATCATTTATGTAATTCCTCTCTCAAACTTTTAAGGTTTAATCTTTTCATATAAAACTTTAGTTCACATTTTTTAACTCTTGAATAGTAATGCGCTTTTCTTAATATGTACGGGTAACCACCTATACAAATAGACTTCAGTTTTGATGCGATCTCTCTTGCTTGTTTTTCATCAATATAATCAGGAACTTCAATTAATAAAACTCTTTTACTATCTTTGAATTTTAAATAGAAATGTGAAAACGTATACCCTTTATCGTTAAGGTTTAAGAATTTATATTTTGGTTTCGTATACCCTTCATCGATATGTTTTGAACATACACATATTTCTGGAATTTCCTTATCAAAATAGATATTTTTCGTGAAAGTCTTAGGTATGCAAACGATATTCTTAACCGTTAGGATTAATTTTATCAAAGCATAATACTCTGATAACATCCTATTTAAATCAACATCATAATCTAATGTATCTAATGGAACTCTAGGAATTATATTAAATTTGATATTTTTATAATTAGATATAAAGTTTAAGATATCCATATAAAGAGAGCCATCGTATAGTATTATTGAGTTCTTAAACTTTATGTTATTTTTCAAAATAAGTCTTGTTTCAATTATTTTCCTATATATATCCAAGATTTCCCTTGCATCCTTTACTTTTATGTAATTTATTATATTTATGTCAGCAAAATTATCTATTATATTTAAACGTTTTTCCTTTTCACTCAAAAGTATTGCAACTAAAATATAAAATATTCCATATCTTGTTATCTCATAATTATATCCAGCATCAACAGCAATTGCATTTGTTGATTTGGAAGGTATATCTTCTTCTATAAAAATGTTATCTTTTATCTTTATCTTTTCTATGTTATATATCCTTCTTTTTATTTCATATCTTTTCATCTTAAATGCTTTCGAAACAATACTTTTTATCATCTACTAACACCTATTCCATCAACTTCTATGATGTTATTCTCTCTTCTAAATTTAATTCCAAGTATCTTTTCTATTGTTTTTATATTCGTTACACAATGCTTTGTAAACTCCTGTATCCTAACTTTTGATCTTCCCGAAGCTATAGCTAAGAATGGAAGAATTTGATCCGACATATGTTTGTCAAGTGCTGCACCGCTAGAGATACTTCGGAACAATTCTTCTGCTGCAACTTCACCAACTCTTTCAGCTGGTATGCCGCGTTCACCTATATTATCACTTCCAAGTACTGTTTTTTCACAAATAGCATATAACGTTATACAAGTTCCTGGACAAATCGCTTTTACAACGTTCTCCGTTATTGTTATATTTCTGAAACCTTTCTTTTCCAAATATTTTCTCGCTGCTCTTGCTTGTCTTTCAACTATATGTGAAGGAAGGTTTGCAACAACACTTCTACCTCTTATTTCTAAAACGTTTCCACGTTCTACTAATTTTATTGGTTTAAGTTTATCAACTGGATGTATTTTTATAACAACTTCTGCTCCACCTTTTGGATAGAAGCCTTCTCTCAAAACTGTTATCTCTGCACTATATCCCATTTTAGATACAATTGGTAAAAAAACATTTTTAACGTAATCTATGGTTGGAGCCCACTTTCCAGCCGTAGCGCCACCTTTAACTCTTATTATTACAGTATCGTTTGCAAAACATCCAGCTAGTTGTATTGATTGAAACAATAATGCAACAGATCCAGCTGTAGAAATTCTTGCCTCTATTTCTTTTGCTTCAATTTCACCAGGTATGAACTCTATCCACATCGATCCAAGTTTTGCACCCCTAACTTTAGCATTACAAAGTTTTGCCAGTGTTAAAATTCCTTCCAAATGTTGTGCTCTTAAACCAGGATTACTTCTTGCTTTTCTTATGTTTATAACTCTTATTGGTTTTTTTACTATTGCAGCCAAACCTATTGAAGTTCTAAGTATTTGTCCACCACCTTCAGAACCATCTATTGTTATCATCTTAAAAATTATAAAAAATCTTATCTAAAGTATAAACGAATTTATAATTATTAAATAGGGACGAATAATGAATTTATATATATGTACTTCGTGATATTTAGTATCTAATTATAATATTTGTGATAAATTCTTCATTATAACAAAATATTTTTATAGAACTACATATTTATTTATTATTTAGGGTGAAATTTTTATGGCCGCACAGTTAGGTGGTACACCAATATTAATCTTACCTGAAAAAACGCAAAGAATCGTTGGTAAAGATGCTCAAAGAGCAAATATTCTAGCTGCAAGAATAATCGGTGAAGCGTTGAGAACAACACTTGGACCAAAAGGAATGGACAAAATGCTAGTAGATAATCTCGGTGATATAGTTGTAACGAACGATGGTGTAACGATTTTAAAAGAGATGGAAGTTGAACATCCAGCAGCAAAAATGCTTGTAGAAATTGCTAAAGCTCAAGATGCTGAAGCCGGTGATGGGACTACGACGGTTGTAGTTTTAGCAGGGGAACTATTGAAGAAGGCTGAGGAATTATTGGATCAAGATATTCATCCAACAGTTATTGCAAACGGATATAGAATGGCTGCAGATAAAGCAATGGAACTGTTGGAGAAAATAGCAAGACCTGTTAGTATAGATGATAGAGATACATTAAAAAAGGTTGCCCTAACATCAATGACAGGTAAAGCTTCAGAGGCTGCGAAAGATTTTCTTGGAGATTTAGTTGTTAAAGCTGTTACATCCATTGTAGAAAAACAAAACGGAAAAGTTACAATAGATATCGATAATATAAAGATCGAGAAAAAAGAAGGAGAAAGCATTGAAAATACAGAACTCGTTAAAGGTATAGTTATAGATAAAGAAGTTGTTCATCCAGGAATGCCTAAAAGGGTTGAAAATGCAAGAATAGCATTGATAAATGCCCCTCTTGAAATTGAAAAAACAGAATTCGATGCAGAAATAAGAATTACAGATCCAAGTCAAATAAAAGCCTTTTTGGATGAGGAAGAAAAAATACTAAGAGAAATGGTTGAAAAAATTGTTCAAGTTGGAGCAAATGTTGTATTCTGCCAAAAGGGTATTGATGATATTGCTCAGCATTATTTAGCAAAGCATAAGATATTAGCAGTTAGAAGAGTTAAAAAGTCAGACATGGAAAAGTTAGCAAAAGCAACAGGTGGAAGAATTGTTACAAACCTACAAGATTTAACACCAGATGATCTTGGATATGCAGGTTTAGTCGAAGAAGTTAAAGTAGGAAAAGACAACATGGTCTTTGTAAGAGATTGTAAAGATCCTAAATCTGTAACAATACTGGTTAGAGGAGGTTCTGAACACATTGTTTCAGAAATTGAAAGAAATATAAACGATGCAATTCATGCTGTTACAAATGCAATTAAAGATGGAAAAGTATTACCAGGTGGTGGTGCTGCAGAAATTGACCTCGCATTAAAACTTAGAGATTACGCAAAAACTGTTGGAGGAAGAGAACAGTTAGCAATTGAATCCTTTGCTGAAGCCTTAGAATCTGTTCCTGCAGCACTTGCAGAAAATGCCGGTTTGGATCCAATTGATATATTAGTAGAATTGAGAGCTGCTCATGAACAAGGTAAGACAAGTTATGGTATAGATGTATATGAAGGAAAAGTTAAGGATATGTATGAACTCGGCGTCATTGAACCTTTAAAGGTTAAGAAACACGCCATTGCAGCAGCAGCAGAGGCTGCGATTGCTATATTGAGAATAGATGATGTTATAGCAGCACAAAAACTTGAAAAAGAAAAGAAAGAAGAAAAGAAAGAGGAAAAACCTGAATAATTTTAATTTTTTGTTTTAAGATTTTCTTTTAGCATTTCCTCAAAATAATTTTGTTTTATAGCCTTTTTTATTTCATCAAGAATTTTTTTAATAAAATATAAATTATGTATCGTTAATAATCTTTTATATAAAAATTCGTTTACTTTTGATAAGTGATGTAAATATGCACGAGTATAATTTCTACATGTAAAGCAACTACAACTTTCATCCAATGGTCTTCTATCGTATTTATATTTTGCTCTATTTATAATAATTTTACCAGAAGATGTATATACCGTATCATGTCTAGCATTTCTTGTTGGAAAAGACGAATCGAAGATATCGATCCCAAGACTTATACATTTGAATATATCTTCAATCGATCCTAAACCCATAAAATATCGTGGTTTTTCCTCGGGTAATAGTTTTACGTTGAATTTCAGCACCTTGTACATCAAATCCTTGGGTTCTCCGACGGATAATCCTCCTATAGCATATCCGTGAAAATCTAAATCGAGTAATTCTTTTGTACAATATTTTCTTAAGTCGAGAAAAACACCACCCTGAATAATTCCAAACATCACATTTCCATCTAGTATCTTCTTACATTTTTTAGCCCATTTAACAGTTCTTATTGTTGCTTCTTTTATCCGATTATAATTCATATCATATCTTGGACAAATATCTAAAGGCATGAAAATATCGGATTTTAATCTTTTTTGTATTTCTACTATAAACTCTGGTGTAATTTTATGTCTAGAATTATCGAAAGGTGATCGAAACACTGCATAATCTTCATGTATCCTCTCTAGGAATCCTGCTCTTATCATTTGAAAACCACCTGAATCTGTAAATATGACACCATCAAATCCAAAGAATTCATGTATTGATTTAAATTTTTCTATCACATCTAACCCGGGCTTAAAATACAATATCAAAGCATTGGTAATCGTTGCATTATATCCAATTTCTTTCAGTTCTTGCCACGTTATTAACTTTACGCATCCTTTCGTTGCTACAGGTAAAAAGATTGGCGTTTCTATACGTTTACTACCGATGATCATTTCACAAACTCTTGCATTGTTATCAGTATGTATAATCTTAAATTCAAATTTCATACTACTAAATCACGTATGGCTTTTTTATACGGTTTTATTATAGAATCTTCAGTTACAAAAGTTTGACAAGAGAGAACGAGTTTATTGTTTAACAACACATAACAAGCTCTACATTTTCCAATCTTACAATAATATCTAATAGCTATATTAGTATTATATTTTTTATTTATATATTCAATAATATCTATAACTTTCATTTCTTTAGGAATTTTAAAGATCTGATAGTATTCAATATTTTTTTCAGGATCATATCTATATATTCGAACTTTAATCTCTTTTTTCAAAGTATTTATAGTAATATCCCCAGGTTTTTCTTTCTCCAAAACTTCTCACACCCTTTTCTTTTAACTGTTTTCTTAATCTCTCAGCATATTCCTTTGAAATTTCCCCCTTATTTTCGAGGTATTGAATAACTTCCAATCCTTCCTTTTCATCCTTACATCTTCTCAAGAAATCGATAACATCCGGTTCATAATAGTTGGAAGGTTTTTTTTCAGCATACTTTAAATCAGATCTTATGGATGATATTCTAACGGTTAGACATTTGTTTTCTTCGATTTCCTTGATTAAATTAGGAAACAACTTCTTAAGCATATCGTAATTCATCTTTGAACACCTTGATAATATAATTAAATCGTAACATTAAGATACTTAATGATGCAGTTAATTTTGTTGAGAAGTACCTATATCGTTTTAGGAATTGTATGGGGGTTGTATTATGCAACTACAAGAGTCTATTATATAAAAAATTTTGAAGAGAATTTTTCCATTCTTTTAGCGTTAGAATATGTTGCAATGTTTTTATCGATATTCTTCGTAAAAATACTTAAGTATAAAACGATATTAATATTTATCCGTATTTTACCACTTACATTCTTTTTAATACCAATATTTAAAAGTAAACAAATATATTTAATTGCTATTTTTACGCTATGTATTTCTTATTCTATAGCTTTTCCAATTATATTAAAAGTAATTCATAAAGAGTATCCAAGGTTTATAATTTATGGAAGTATAGGTTTTTCGATAGGTAGTATACTTATGGGAATAGTTTCAAGTTTTAGTTACGATTATGTCTTTTACGTTATTGCATTATTATTAATCCTATGTTATTCTATTATAATGTCTTATTATAATCCTGCAGATATTTATGACAATATAAGAGAGTATAAGTTTTCAAAACATCTATTTATAATCGTATTAATAATTGCTTTCTCATCATCTAGTATGGATATGGTTTATGCATATTCATCGTATAAATTGAACACTTTGCTAAACAACGAAATATTGTATGGAATTCTTTATGGAGGTATTTCACCAATAATCTTACTTGTATTAAAAAAACATCTTGATAAAATATATTTCAGTAAAAATCCTTTCATAGTTGCATTCTTGATGCTGTTTTTCATCACATTATATCTCAATTCATTACTTATATTTTCAGGAGTAATCTTTATTATTCTGTGGCAAATTCCTGTTTATCCTTTTTACGAAGCTGCAATGTTATCTTTAATAATAAATCTCCTAAAAAATAAGGAACTTGCTTCAGGAATTTTTCTAACAAGTTTTGGAGTTGCCGGTTTTATATTTTTATTTATATATAATGTACTTGATATTATTGAAACGTATCTTCCTACGATAGTTTTATTGTTAATGGTATCGTCTATTTTGATTTTAAAATTTTTATTAATAAAAATATACTATAATAACAAATTATAATGTAGTTAAAAAAATCTTTTAAAAAGATATGAATGACATTCGATTGATAACACGTTACCTCTTAAAACATATAGAGAGAATTATTAATGAAATAGATACGTTTGATGCGGATATTTTTATAAACGAGATAGCTAAAAGCAAAAGAATATTTACATATGGTGCCGGTCGCTCTGGTCTTGTTGCAAAAGCATTTGCTATGAGATTAATGCATCTGGGTAAGACTGTTTATATAATAGGAGATATAATAACACCCGCTATAACCAAAGATGATTGTTTAATCTTGATCTCTGGTTCTGGTGAAACGTTATCCGTTATCAATACAGCTAAAATTGCTAAACAGATAGGAAGTAAAATTTTGAGCATAACATCATATCCGAATTCAACCCTTGCAAAACTTTCTGATCATGTCGTTATAATAAAAGGAAGAACAAAATTAGATGGTGAAACCGATTATTTCATAAGACAAATAATAGGAGAGTATAAATCTTTAGCACCTTTAGGTACGTTATTCGAATTAGCAACTATGCTTTTTTTAGATGCAGTAATTGCAAGATTGATGGATATATTAAAAGTTACCGAAGAAGACATGAGGTCTCGACATGCAACTATTGAGTAAACAATCTCTTACTATAAGAGAGAAATGCTATGTAACGAAATGATGATCAGGACTCATTCTTAGAAATATACATCTCGCTTAATTTCCCAGTTTTATAACCCTCTAAATCTAATAGAATAGATTTAAATCCCAATTTTTTCAGTTTGTTAACTATAGCATCTATAATTTTTTTATTCAAAAGTTTTTCAATTTCATCAGGACCAACTTCAATAATAGCATTATTGTTTATTTTTCGAACTCTTACTTGTTTAACATTTGCTATATCTATTATATAATTTTCTGCTTCATCTATAATATTAAGAGAGGTTATATCGATCTTATTATAAAAAGGAATTCTAGAAGATAAACATGCAACACTTGGTTTATTCCAAAATGAATATCCCTTTTCCTTTGCTATTTTTCTTATTTCTTCCTTTGTAAATCCGAACATAGCCCATGGACTATAAACTTTTTCCATTTCTAAAATTGCCCTATATCCTGGTCTATGTCCTCTTAACTCACTTGCATTTGTACCTTCAAATACTGCATCATAATTTTCTTCTTCAGCAATTTTTAGTAACAATGATAGTACAATTCTTTTACAGTAATAGCATCTATTTGGAGTATTTAAAACAAAGTTTTTATCCGTTAACTCGTTTACATAATGAAGTCTATGTTTAAGATTTAATTCCGATGCTATTCGTATAGCTTCTTTTATTTCTCTAGATGGTGTAGTTGGAGATACTATTGTTATAGCTAATGTATCGGTGATTTCGTTACATATTCCTGCTAAAGTTGAACTATCAACTCCACCACTGAAGGCTACAATTATGCGTTTAAATCTTTTAATAAAATTTATAAGTTTTTTAAATTTGATAGAATTTATTATAGTTTCATTCATATATATTACCTCTTATATTTATGAGTGAAGATATCTTCATATAAGGATATAAATTTAATACCTTTATATTAAAATATATTAAAAAATCAGAAAAATTAAAATAATAATCTGATCCTCTACCAATGCTAAGGTGCTAGATTTCCTTGCAGAGAAGGATTGCAGGCACCTGATATGGAAGACTGCGAGACAAACTAGTATCCAGTTAAACCTTCCTCTTTCGATCTCTTTAAGTCTACTCTGTCACCGATTCAACTTAGAGAGTTTCATTGAAACGAGGACTATGTTTAGAACAGCTACGACATTTCTATGAACTTTTATACTGCATTTAAACATCCTATTAACGAACTTGACTGATTTGCACCAAGATTATCGGTAGGAATATTATGCTCATTTTTGCATAATTATTTTTACAATTACACCATATAAATCGAGGCATTCTTAGTGATGTTTGTAAGAGCTCAGAAATTTTTTACCGAATAACTTTTAGCATATCGTTACCGTTTCTTATAAATCTAATAGAATGTATGAAATTCTCACGATACTTTCATCTATAATATAAATGAATCCTGAAATTTTGCTTAAAATTCTTAAAAAGTTTAAAAATAAGGACCTTAGTTATGATAAGATATTATCATCCATGTCATCTATTCCTTTAAAAATTTGTTTAGATGTATATAAAGAATTCTATCATACGAACCTTGGTGATCCCAAGTTATTCAAAGGTACTAAAGAAATAGAGGATATTGCTATCAAAATTATAGGTAGTTGGCTTAACAACAGAAATGCATATGGATTTATAGTATCTGGTGGTACTGAAGCTAATTTAACAGGGTTATGGATTGCGAGAAACATCTATAAAAAGAAGAAACCAAACTTTATAGTATCTGAATTGTGTCATTTTTCCTTTGATAAAATAGCTGATCTCTTAAACATTGAAATAAGAAAAGTTCCGGTTAATGAAGAGTATGAAATAGATATAGATTCTGTTAGAAAATATATCGATGAAAACACTATTGCTATAGTAGGAATTGCTGGCACTACAGAATATGGTAGCGTTGATAATATAAAAGAGCTTGGCTTGATATGTGAGGAAAACGATTTATACTTGCATGTCGATGCAGCATTTGGAGGTTTTGTTCTTCCATTTTTAAAAGAATTAGGATATTATAATAAAGAATTTGATTTCAAAATAAAAGCGGTACAATCGATTACTGTAGATCCTCATAAAATGTTATTGGTGCCTATCCCTGCAGGAGGAATAATTTTACGAAACGAAAAGCTCTTGGACAATATAACATTCGAAGCTCACTATCTATTAGAAAAAAGATCCAGAACTCTGCTTGGAACAAGAAGCGGTGCAAGTGCTGCTATGACTTTAGCTTCGATTCTCTATTTAGGTAGAAAAGGTTTAAAAAAAATAGTAGATGATTGTATGAGAAAGACGCTATATTTATATGAAGAGTTAAACGATTTAGGATTTAACGTTATAAAACCAAAGATGAACATACTTGTATTTAGTCATCGAAAAATAGAAAAGATATATAAAGGTATTTTAAAAAAATACGCTGTATCAATGACTAGAAGAAATGAGATACGAGTAGTAATAATGCCACACGTTACGTATGAAATGTTAAACGATTTTGTTGATTATTTAAAATATCTGTTAAAAAACATTTAAAATTATGTTTCTAGAAATGTTAAAAGACATTTTAAATTTAATAGCAATCATATTTTATACAATAAATAATATTCTATGTATATTTATAGGTAGATCTATAGCCTATCATATCCACGATTTCAAACTTATAAAATCACGTTACAAACATGTTGAACGATCTTTCATTCGAAAATTCTTAAAATCATTAATCTTTCTCATGATTATATTATATATCTTCCTGTTCTGTTTTTTTCTCATTATAAACATCTTTAGATTCATAGGAAGTTTTATACTCATAGAATTACTTGGTACAAATTTTGTGTTGATTATTATCCCACATATCGTTATAGTTATCTCTTTTTTATACTTTTATTTAAAATCTCGAGGAAAAAATGAACCCATGACACTTCATGGAAAAATTGTGATGAAAATTTTGAAGTAATAATTTAAGCCGGGGGTGGGATTCGAACCCACGTGAAGCCGATCTGCAGTCGGCCGCGTAGCCGCTCCGCCACCCCGGCATCTTCTCTTATCTATTTTATTAAATTATTAATTAACTTTTTAAAATCTTTATCAGATAAAACTTAAAGAATAATCACCAACTATGCCACATAATAAAAAATATGGCTGGACATGATTTGTTGTTGTTGCTTGTTTGTTTTCTGGAACTCCCTGAGACAAATCGCTAAAACCCACAGTGTTTCTGTGGTGTACATCTTCCAAATAAATAACATTAATGGAATTAGAATGCCTAGATGTAAATATGCAAAGTACACAGTAAAACCTATGCCACATATT
>JALTZH010000151.1 GCA_027051265.1 archaeon
TTTCAAGAAATTCTTTTGTTTTAGGACCAATACATGCAATTTTTTTATTCTCTATCTTATATTTCTTCAAAAAAAATCTTGCAGCTGTCTCACTTAAAAATACAACAACAGAAAAATCTTCAGGATTTATCTCATAATCCAATTTAACTATTTTTACGGCATTAATTATTATTGGAGAGAATCCATACTTATTCGCAATTGAAATTGTTTCGGAATCTTTTCCTTCCGGTCTCGTTATTATAATTTTATTCATAAAAAAAAGAAATTTAAAGAAATTTTCACACAATTTTTCTTTTATATTTTTATGAAAGAGGTACTAGAGGGTAAAATTCCTGAAATAAATTTATCTAAGAGTTCAGTTAAGGTTGAAGATATAGATATTGAGACATTTGAAAACTATATAGGAGGAAAAGGTCTTGCTGTTAAATATTTATATGAAAATTTAAAACCAAAAATTGATCCGTTTGATGAAAAAAACATCTTAATCTTTGCTATAGGACCATTAACAGGTACTCCAGCACCTTGTTCCGGTAAAGCAGTTCTTGTATCAAAATCTCCTCTTACAAATACAATATTCGATTCTTATTGTGGTGGATACTTTGGATTTGCAATGAGGAGATCTGGATATTATCTCATTGCTATTAAGGGACGATCAAATAGTCCTTGTTACGTTTATATAGAAAATGAAAACGTTGAAATTCTAGACGCAAATGAGATATGGTATAAAAACAATTTCGAAACACAGGATATACTTAAAAGGAAACATGGAAAAGATTCACAGATTGCATCTATTGGAATTGCAGGTGTTAATAAAGTCAGATTTGCCAACGTTATACATGATAGACATAGAGCTTTTGGTAGAGGAGGTTTAGGAGCCATAATGGGGAGTAAAAATTTAAAAGCTGTTGTTATAAAAGGTAATAAAAGAATTAAGATATTCGATAAACAAAAATTTAGAGAAACATGTAAATATGCGTATGAGTTACTACGTATGCAAACCGTTAGATTACAGAAATATGGTACACCAAATATCGTTAAAATATTGAACGAAGAAAAAGCTTTACCAACAAGAAATTTTCAAAAGAGTTATTTTGAAAATGCGGATAAGATTTCAGGTGAAACGTTGTCCAAATATCATATAGGTAGTTATGCATGTTTTTCATGTAACATTAGATGTGGAAAAATAATAAAAGTTGAAGATATCGTAACATATAGTTTAGAATATGAAACAGTATTTTCATTCGGTTCAAATTTAGAGATTGATGATATTAAAACCATAGCTCTTGCAAACAATCTTTGCAATGATTTGGGCCTTGATACAATATCAACTGGTGTAACGATTGCATGTTTTATAGAAGCATGTGAAAAAGGAATTTTTAAATACGATATAAAATTTGGTGATAATAAATCGGTTTTAAAACTTATAGAAGAAATTGCGTACAGAAAAAATATCGGTAACGAATTAGCTGAGGGTGTTAAAAGATTTGCTTCTAAGTATGGAATTGATTTTGCCATGGAGATTAAAGGTTTAGAACTTCCGGGTTATGATGCTAGAGGTGTTTATGGTTATTCTTTAGCAATTGCTACAAGTAATAGAGGTGGATGTCATCTACGTGCTCCAATATACATAGATGAATTATTGAACAAAACGTTAAATAGATTTGAAAAGAAAAACAAAGCGAAAGAAGTTATTTATAAACAGAATTTAAATGCAGCACTCGATTCATTAATCTTGTGTAAATTTACTGTAAGAGCTTTTGATGAAACGATTTACTCAAAACTCCTTAAGTATTGTACAGGTTTAAATATCGATGAGAAAAAATTTTTGGAAATTGGGAACAAAATATTCCATTTGGAAAGAGAATTTAACAGAAGAGAAGGTATAGATGAGAGATACGATTATCTTCCTAAAAGATTCCTTTATGAGAAAAACTCCGGTGGATATGTAACGGATCTCGAAATACTGGATGAATATTATAAATTAAGAAAATTAAAAACAAAATAAATGAATTTTTTATTTTTTCGTTGTTTGTTTTTTAAATGAATTATTATGAACGTCTGTATTACTTGTGGAAATGCATTGTTACCAAAAGATGGCTCCGTAGAATTCCCATGTCCTATCTGTGGAGAAACAATAGCAAGATGCTGGAGATGTAGAAGTATAGGTAGAAAATACACATGTAAAAAATGCGGATTTGAGGGGCCATGAATTATGGCAAGGGTTCTCGTTACTTATAGAATTTTACCAAAAAGTACAGATGTTAATCTAGATTTATTACTGAAAGAAATAAAGGAGAAATTTGAAGTGTATTCTTCAGAAATTCAACCCATAGCATTTGGTATAAAAGCTTTAATCGTTAAAGTTTTATTACCAGAGGAAGAGGGATCCACGGATAAATTTGAAAGTGAACTTAAGAAGATCAATGGTGTTGGAGAAATTGAACTTCAGGGATTTACAAGGGTTGAGTGAACAATTCTCTCTTTTGTAGGATTACAGATACCATATTTTCACAAACGGATTTACTGCCGTTGTACCTATACTAATTCAGTAAAAGGAGATTATAAAGTTACTTACACTATTTTGATTTTGGTTATATAAAAAAATAAAAAATAGATTTATTTCTTATAGCATTCAAGTAGTTTCTTGATTACATCTTCAAAAGATTTTAAGTTTTCTTTCTCTTTAATTTCTTTTAATTTTTCATACGTTTCCAAACTAATAGCAATTGTTTTCCTCATATTAATTACCTCTCATATCATACCATATATGAAATTAAACATATACATTTTCAGTTTAATAGGATGAAAGTATTGTTTAAAGGCACTGTCACCAAGCTATATATTTTTTAGTTAGCTATATATTATATTATTATATAATAATATAAAAATTTCAACATTGAAAAACGATTATCAATAATTTAATAATTAGGTGAAAAGGATCATGCCTAAAAATAAACGTAATTCAATTGAAATAATATCAATTGGTGCTGAAGCAAAAATAATTAAAAATGGTGATCTTATAATAAAAGAAAGAATAAAAAAAAGTTATAGAAACGAATTCATTGATAATTATTTAAGAAAATTTAGAACAAGAAGAGAAGCGAAATTGTTATATGAAGCAAAAAAGGCCGGAGTTCCTGTACCTTTTATTATTGATTTAGATGATGATCGAATTGTCATGTCATATATAGATGGAGATAGATTGAGAGATATCGTGGATCGATTAGATAAAGAAAAAAGAACAAAAATATTTGAGGAAATTGGAAGATTCGTTGCTAGGTTACATTTATCTGGTATAGTTCATGGTGATTTGACAACGAGCAACATATTAATAAAGGATGATAAGATATTTTTTATAGATTTTGGTTTAGGAGATTTTACTAAAGATATCGAGGATATAGCTGTTGATTTACTTTTGTTCAAAAAGTGTATAAGAACAAGTCATTACAAATATGAGGAAGAGATTCTTAACGCTTTCTTTAAAGGATATTGTGAAGAATATAAGAATTGTGAAGAGGTGATCAAAAGAATGAATGAAATAGAAAAGAGAGGTAGATATTTTAAGAGAGGTGAGAATAATTAACTGTATTTCGATACAACATAGATATTTATCCTATAAAATCTTTAAAAAACTAACGTTTAATGATGAAGAAGAATTTTATAGAAATTATCCGAATCCTAGAGATAAACTTGTTGTACAAACGGCAACGAGATTAGATATTTATTTTTATGATAAGAATGAGTTACAATATATTCTAAATTTTATAAGAAGAAAATCGTATCAAAAAGATTTTCCCTATCTCTATTATGAGGGAAGAGATGCAATGTTATATCTGTTAAAATGCTTATGTAGAATAGAATCCAGAACTTTATCTGAAAGTTATCTTGATACGATTATTAGATACAATTATAATCGATTTAAAAATAATTTTTCTCCCCTATTTAAGAATAAACTTTCGAAATGTTTAGATATTGCTACTAAATATATGCTAAAAAATGAAATCAAATATAAAATATACGAAAAAATTAAAAATATTATCAAAGATAAAAAAATATTAATATATGGTGTTTCCAGATCAGCCTTGTATCTCTCTAAACTAATACCTAAAGATTATCTAAGAATTTATCATAAAAATAGGAGATTATTAAGAATATTATATGGTAAAGAAATGGAAAAATGTTTTATTGAAAATTTAGATTATGAAAAAGATATTGATATATTCATTTGTGCAACACTTGCTTCTCATGAAAGAATAAATGAAGAATTTTTTAAAAATTTCAAAAAGAAAGTGTATGTTATCGATATATCACCTTTTAAAAATTTTAAACTCAAGGACGAAAAATATGTAAAGTATGATCATGAAATACGTGATCTCATTGAGAAAAACTATGAAGATGAAATAAATAAAGCTTCATCCATAGCTAAGAAATTATTAGAAATTGTTGATTCCTTATAAAGAAGTAAATAAGCTTTTGTTATATATCCTCGTAACAATATAAGGGTATGTTAACATGTTCTCAAAACGCTCAGGTTCATCCGTTATCGTATATATAACGTTTCCAAAACAATTCGCTGTAAATTCTTCATACCTTTTTAATAACCTTAACGTCTCTATATCATGAACTTTCAGTTCAAATATAAACCTTCTAGATAGTTTAATATATGTTCTTAAACTTTTATTTTTTAAAAATATCTTTAACAAAACTTTACCTAGTTGATAATTTGTTACCCTATGTCTTAATAACTCTCGTGTCTTAATTTCCCTTCCTACTATATAGAATATCAAATATTTATCGGATGTCAATTTCTCTACGTTACAGTACTTTAAGCTTCCAGGACTTTTTCTTATCGTTATACCACCATATACCTGTGAAATTACACTACCTAGTCCAGTTTTACACATAATCTCTGATATATGTGCTAAATTTATTATTATCCCGTGATCAACATCAATACCTAATGCTTCTTTAAGAGCAATCAATGCCGCGAGTGTTCCTGATGATGATGTTGCAAATCCCTGAGATATTGGTAATTTAAAATAATTTTTAATTATAACTTTACCTTTAAATTTAATATATCTCAGAAACATTTCTACAGCTTGTCTTGTTGTCTGACATGTACATTCTCTTTCATTAACGTATATCTGAATGGATTGCATGTTATCTTCATCTTTCTTTAAAAAAACTTTGGAACAACAACCTTGGTCTAAACAGATACTTATACCAATAGATCCAGATTTCAATGGATTTTTGTTATACACCGGATAAAAAAACCCGTAATGCTACATGGAACGAATTGTTTATATGATTTCATAAAAAATAAATAAAATTGTGCTAATTAATCTTCTTCTCCAGTTCTTATTTTTATGGATTTTTCAACAGGTATGATAAATATTCTACCGTCTCCTATTCTACCAGTTCTTGCACTTTCTGCTATTATGTTAACAATCTCATCAACATCCTCATCTTTTGCAACTATTTCTATTTGAATCTTATCTAACAAATCTACCTCAAATGTTCTTCCTCTATAAGATAATTTTATACCTTTCTGTTCACCTCTACCTTTTACTTCCATTACTGTCATAGGTATATAACCTCTCCTTTCTAAAGTATTTTTTACATCTTCAAATTTCTCAGGTCTTATTATGGCTAATATCAGTTTCATTAACGATCACCTCCAATTGTAATCTTAACCATATGCTTGTTCTCCATGCTTTGCAATATCTAAACCAACGTATTCTTCTTCTCTTTTTACTCTTAATCCTATTGTTCTATGTAAGAAATATGCTATCACATAAGTTACTACGAATGAATAAGTTATTCCTATAATTGTTCCAATAAGTTGAATAACTGGCTGAGTATAATTTCCAAGAATTAATCCACTGGAATTTATGCTGGCAAATATCCCCGTTGCAATTGCTCCCCATACACCAGCAATACCATGAATGGAGAAACAGTCAAGACTTTCATCAATTCCTCTTTTTATTCTATAATTCATTGCATAATAACATATTATACCTGATATAAATCCTATTATTATAGCAAAGATTGGCTTAACATATCCAGCTCCAGGTGTTATTGCAACCAATCCTGCAATTATACCACTTATTATACCCAGACTACTTACCTTACCTTCTTTTAACCAATTTACTAACATCCATCCCAATGCTCCTGCAGCTGCAGCGGTATTCGTTGACAGTAGAGCATTGGATGCAATATAATTTGCTTCAAGAGCCGAACCAGCATTAAATCCAAACCATCCAAACCATAACAGCATTCCTCCAACTATTGCCATTGGAATATTATTTGGTAAGAATGTATAACTTAGGAAACCATATCTTCTTCCAATAACTAAAGCTAGAGCCAATGCGGCAAAACCTGCATTTGCATGAACAACTAAACCTCCGGCAAAATCTAGCATTCCAAGTTTTGCTAAGATACCATTTTCATTCCATACCCAGTGAGCTATTGGTGCATAAACAAAGGTTAACCAGAGAGCTGAGAATAGGAGAAAGGATGAGAGTTTTATCCTCTCTACAACTGCTGAAGTTATTAATGCTAAAGTTACTGCTGCAAACATTAACTGAAAAGCTACGTAAGAATATTCCTCCAGCGATACATTGTTTAAGCCAAAATATTTTAAACTACCAAGTAATCCAAGAAATGTTTCACTGAATACCAAAGAATACCCTATTATTATCCATTGTATAGATGTAACTGCTAAAGCAATTATACTTAGCGAAATTACCGAAATGACATTTTTTCTTCTTACCATCCCTCCATACAGCAACCCTATTGCTGGAACCATTAACATTACGAGTGCTGTCGAAATTATTATAAATAGGTTGTCTCCATTCATTTTATCACCAATCTAAAATATAAAAATAAAAGTATTTAAAATTTTTTATTAATTATGATGAAAATTTGTTAAAGTTTAATAATTTTTACTAACTTTACGCAATATGATTTCTAACGCTAAAAAGTTCAAATGGTTCAATTTTCTTTAAGAACAATTATAATTTTCTTGGATAAAAAGAGATTCATTAATATGGAGATAATTGATTTTCATGTTCATTCAATACTAAGTGATGGCAGCTTAACCATTGCCGAAATCGTGCAACGATATAAAAGATATAAATACAAGGGAGTTGCAATTACCGATCATGTTGATTTTTCAAACATTGAATTTGTCTTAAAATCTTTAAAGAAATTCTGTGAAAATTTTAAGGATGAAGATTTTATACTAATACCTGGAGTTGAAATAACACATGTAAAACCCGATAAAATTGATCGAATAATAAGAATAGCAAGAAAAAACGGTGCAAAATTAGTAATTGTACATGGTGAGACAATAGTAGAACCTGTAGAAAAAGGAACAAACTTTGCAGCAATAAAAGCAGGTGCCGATATTCTTGCTCATCCTGGATTTATTTCCGTCGATGAAGTAGAACTTGCAAGAGAAAACGACGTGTTTTTGGAACTAACATTTAGAAAGGGACATTGCCTTACAAATGGTTATGTTGCCAAAGTAGCTAAGGAGAATGGATTGAATCTAATAGTTTCAACAGATATGCACGATCCCGATGATATGGTGGATACGAGAACATTTACACTTTTACCATTTGCTTCCGGACTTTCAAAGGAAGAAGGAAATAGAATTTTAAACGTTAATATAACTAAATTATTAAAAAAGATTGAAGATTCGAAATATGAAATTCCTTGAGGTAAAGGTGGTAAAAAAAACAAAGAAAAGAAACTTATTGGCAAAGTCATCTAAAATTTTACCCAAAATATATTCTCCCGTTTATTATAACGACATGAAGATCGGATACGTTTCTGATATAATTGGTAACGTGGATGATCCTCTAATACTGATCCGTGTTGATAAAAATTATTTCGAAAAAATATCGGTTGGTGATTTTCTAAAAGTTGGTGGTGTATTTAATGAGAAGAGAAGAAAGAAAAAAAACTAGATGTATTGATTGTGGAAATGATAAATTAATATATGATCATGCCAGAGGTGAAATCGTTTGTGAAGCATGTGGTGCTGTTCAGCCAGATAGTATTATAGATTTAGGTCAAGAGTGGAGAGCTTTTAATCATGAACAATTAACCAAAAGATCAAGAGCTGGTAGTCCTTTAAATCCTTTGATACATGATTTTGGAATGTCTACGTTAATAGATGGTAGAAATAAGGATGCCTTTGGTAAAGAGTTAACGAACGAATCCAAAAAAATTATTCATAAAATTAAAAATATACACAAAAAATTAACAGCCGGATCACCAGCTGATAAATGTCTTATAAATGGTCTAAATTTAATAGATAGATATTGCACGTTTTTAGATTTATCAAATCAAGTAAAAAAAGATGCTGCTGAAATTTTTAGAAAGGTTTATCAAGAACGTTTAATAAGAGGTAGAAGTTTAGATGCCGTAGTTGCTGCATGTATTGCAATAGCCTGTAAAAGACAAAGGATTCCAAGAAGACATTCTGAAATAATTGAAGTTGCAAATATCTCCAGAAAAGATTTATCCAGATGTATTAAGACTATCAGTAAAAAGTTGAAGATAAAGGTTACACCATTTTCGCCAGAAGATTTTATACCAAGATATGTAGCAAAGTTAAAACTATCCGGTCGTGTCAATAGTGTTGCTAGAAAAATAATACAAATGGCAAAAGAGGAAGGAACAACTTTAGGAAAGTCTCCCGAAAGTATATGCGGTGCAGCAATATATTTGGCATGTATCTTTTGTAAGGAGAAGAGAGCTCAAAAAGAAATAGCAAACACTTTAGAGATAAGCGATGTAACTTTAAGAAATAGAATAAAAGAATTATCAAGGATTATAAGAAGAAGACTTGACGAATTTCTATCTTTCTTAGCAAGTTTAAACATTTCTATAGATTATATATATGAGGAAGAATTTCAAAATCTGCTGTTTAGCTGATACCCATATTCCAGATAGAGCAGATAATCTTGAAGAAATTATTGAAAGAATAAAAGAATTCGATATCGACATGATATTTCATGCTGGAGATCTTACATCATTTGAAGTATATGAAAAATTAAATAAGTTGGCTAAGACTTATGCTGTTAGAGGAAATATGGATTACTTTTATGGTTTAAATAACTTTCCTGTGAAACAAAAAATCGAGATAGGAAACTTTAAGTTCTTGTTATTTCATGGTTCAGGAATTTATCCAAGAGGAGATGAATTACAACTCTATTACAAAACAAAAGAAGAAAATTGTAATATAATAGTAACTGGGCATACACATAAGCCAACGTTTAAAAAATTCAAAGACATATATATAATAAATCCAGGAAGTACAGGTGATCCGAGATATTACCATGGAACTTTTATGATCATTTATCTAGAAGAAAATGAATTGGATTACGAATTAATTCTTTTAGACTAGTATTTTTCGTTTAAAATAAACTACTTTGGGGTGAGATAGGAAGAAATAAACTCTTTTAAAATTTAGGTGGTCTATTAGTTAAAGATTATCCGCCTTTTCTAAGATACCATCCCCTATCCATTAGATTCTTTATTACTTTTCCCATATATTTACCAATACCTAACGTTTCATGATGCTTGTTTAATACTAGACATCTTTCACCGTACTTAAATTTTTTAAAGGATTTTAAGATCGAGTTCTCAAATATATCTTTACCATATAAGAAAAGTTGCTCCGCTTTTTCGTTCACTATTATTTTATTCTTAGTAAACGGTTCTATTATAGATGCTAATTCCAAACTTAACAGGAAGAAATTCTTTTTTATTTCTCCAATGTATAAACCTAGACAATAAACTTCACGGTTTAGCTTCTTATAAATTTCGTATAAAAATTTATCCACAACAAAGATTTCTTTTCTACCAGTACTTACAACAAACAATTTGTTTCTGAAAATTTTTTTGAGAGAAATGTTAAATTCCTTTTCAAATTCTTTAAGAACATTCCATTCATCCTCATTTAACAATCTAAATTTCATCTTTTTAAATATTGATTCAAATACTTTAATACAATTTGAGGTTTTACTCGACCTCTAGTTTTTTTCATAACTTGACCTATCAAATAGTTAACAGCTTCCTTTTTTCCTGATAAATAATCTTGTACTGCCTTTTTATGTTCGTTTATAACTTCTAGAACTATTTTTTGAACAATGTTTTCATCCGATATAACGTTTAGAAGTCCATGTTCTTTTGCTATTTCTCTAGGTGATTTCTTGTTGTTTATCATCTTTTCTATAATTTTCTTGCCAACCTTTGCTGTTATTTCTTCGTTTCTTATCATTTTTAATAATTCCACAAGATGTTCCACTTTAATACCACTTTGGGTAAAAGTTAGGTCGTTGTATTCTAAGACTCTCTTTAATTCATCTTTTATCCAATATGCTGCAAATCTTGCATCCACATGTTTTGCAACTTCTTCGTAAACCTTTGCAAGTTCATACTCACTTGCAATGACTCTTGCAACATCTTCAGGTAAATTATATTTAAGCATTAACTTTTTCTCCTTCTCTTTAGGAGTTTCTGGTAATTTTTTCTTAATTTTCTCTAAAAACTCTTCCGTAATTTTTATGGGAAGAACATCTGGATCTGGTATATATCTATAATCCTCTGCATATTCCTTCAATCTCATGGGTTTAGTAATCATCTGATCTTCTATAAATGCTCGTGTTTCTCTTCTAATTTTTAAACCTCTCTTTATCAAGTTTTTTTGTCTCATTATCTCGTATTTCAACGCCTTATAGACGCCTTTTATCGAATTGATATTTTTTATCTCTACTCTAGCTTGATTTGAGATTGAAATATTAACATCAACTCTCATAGTTCCACCTTCTTTCCTCGTTTTATTACTGTAATCAAAGATCTTCATCAATTCTCTTAAAAATTCTCTTGCTTGCTCTGGTGATCTTATATCTGGTGCAGTTACGATTTCAATCAAAGGTACACCACATCTATTGTAATCTACCTTACCCGTTATTGGATCATATTTACCCGGATCTTCTTCGAGATGAACTTCCCATATTTTAACCCCTGCAAGTTCTCCATTTACTCCTACTGGTGTTGATGTTCTTTGATAACCGTTAGGTAAATCTGGATAATCATAATGTTTTCTTAAGAATATTATCTCTCTTTTAATTTCACATCCCAACATCATTGCTATTGTTATTGCACCCTCCAGTGCTTCTCTGTTAACAGCCATTGGTTTAGCCCCTGGTTGTCCTGTACATATTTCACATATATTACTATTGGGATCAGAATCTCTATAATTGGTTGAACAGTTACAGAATAATTTTGTTCTTGTTGCAAGCTGTTCATGAATTTCAAATCCAATTTTTATCTCGTCAAGCATATGTATCAGAGCTCCAGATTATCATCATATTTCAGTCCGGAGTTCGTTCATCATAGATCTTTAATCCTATCGTTATAATTTTGCACCTTATCTCTTCTATCATCTATTCTTATTTCTAATAAAACTCTACGTAAACCGAGTTGAAACATCTTTTCATGAGCTTCAAGTATTGAATTCAAACTGGATCTTAAATTTTCAGTTTCTATGACTGTAGACATTGCGTTAACATAAACCCTCTCATTTTTTTCTCTTAATACTTTTATAAATTCTTTAACATATTTTCTCAATCCGGTATCTTTAGTTCCTAAAGGAATTATAGATACTTCAATAAATTTTTTCATAAGAAATATTAATGTTTAACGTTTCTTAAGTTTCTGGATGCTTCTAATAATAATTTCTTTTCTTCTCTAGCAACAGTTTCTCTAACTAAAAAGATAGCATCTGGATTTACGGATATGGAATCAATTCCTAATTTCACCAAAATCCTTGCCATTTCCGGATCACTTCCTGCTTGTCCACATATCGATGTTTCTACGTTATATTTCTTGCACACATTTATGACATGCTCTACTAATTTTACTACTGCTGGATGTTTTTCACTGAAAAGTTTCTGTACGAGTTCATTATTTCTATCAATTCCAAGTGTTAGTTGTGTTAAATCATTAGTACCAAAAGATATAAAATCAATACCTGCTTTTCTTATTATATCTTCTATGATTATTGCTGATGCTGGAGTTTCAACCATAATTCCTAGCTTAACATCTTTATGTGGTTCTAAACCAACCTCTTTCATTAATTCTTTTGCTCTAATAACTTCTTCAGGAGATATCACAAATGGAAGCATTATCCAAATATTATTAAGACCATTTTCTTTTATAAGTTTTTTAAATGCTCTTATTTGAGCTTTAAACAACTCTGGTTGGTCAAGGTCTCTCCTTATTCCGTGCCACCCCATCATAGGATTTGCTTCAACCGGTTCTTTCTCACCACCTTCTAGGTTTCTGTACTCATCTGTTCTCATATCTAATGTTCGTACAATTACATATTTTGGATACATTATTCTCAATATCTCACCCAATTTCTCTGATAAAAGTCTTTCAAACTCGTCTAATTTATTTTCCTCTAAATACCATCGAGGATGTTTTCCACCGTGTGCAATCAAAAACTCCAATCGTAATAATCCTATACCATCAACATATTCCTTATATCTTTTAGCAATATCCGGGTGAGATGCGATCAACAATATTTTTGTTGCGGTTATTTCCATTGGAACTAATTTGGTAACCTTTTTAACAACTTCCTCCTTTTCTTTCGCTTTTTCTTCTAATTCGATAGCACCTTCGTAAACGACACCTCTTGTAGCATCTACTGTAACGGTTTGACCATCGTGTAATATTTTCGTTGCTTCTCTCGTTCCAACAATACAGTTATGAGCTATTAGAGATAGAAAACCTTTTTGACAAATTACAACATAGTTTTCCGTATCTTCAACTTCTAGGTTATATACGTAATCTTTACCCAACATCTCACAAGATTTCACGCTTGCGAATTTAGTTTCAATCTTTTTCTCATCAACGATCCCACCATCTGCAAGTAGATGTTGTGAAATTTTAAGATTTGAAGTTAGTAAAGGAACGCCATTTTCATAAACTTTTCCTATAGGAATCCAATGAAAATCATTATTGTTAAATACTAAAACG
>JALTZH010000152.1 GCA_027051265.1 archaeon
CTTGAGAAGATTTTCTTAATGTCCATAGTTATAATACCTACCTCTTCTAAATAAAAATTTAAGATTATAATTGAAGAATTTCTTGCGCAAAAATATCTTTTGGAACATCCTCTGCTTACTTTATTCACCTTAATAATTCTTAACACACTTACCTATTAAGTTTGGAGATTCTTAGCTGTATATTTTCTTTTAAAGAAAAAACTTCAGATTAGTTAGAACTATGTATAAACCGGTCTTAAAATAAATATTATGAAAAGAAATATTAGAGAATTTTTGCCCGAGATAATAATTTCCGTATATATATTAGTGATAAATTTAATGTGGAAGAACTTAATCAAACTTATGTGGGCGATGCTTCTTATATGGATAATTTTTTATACATCGATGGTTTTAAGGAAGCTTTACGAATTAAGAACAATTTTTCTTCTCTATATCTTACTCCTATTTTATGGCATATCTTACTATATTGTAACAACGGATTTGGAAATACTAACAATTCTACCGTTCCTATTCCTTCTGTCCATTTATAAATATAAAGATGAAATCTTCACGAAAATAAAAACGGTAGAGAGAGATGGACATTGGTAAGATTGCTGTTAGAATAGTTTACTTAGCGATAGTTTCTCTAAAATATTTTTCGAACCAACAACGATATTTTTAAAGTTCAATCATTGTTACTTTAATAACAAAAGTTTTTAAATATCGTTTTTTATTAAGGTTTTATGGGGATAGAAATAATTCAAGATCCTGATATAAGATTTGGAAAACCCGTAATTAAAGGAACGAGAATATCTGTTTATGATATTTTAGAAGCTCTAAAACGTGGTTAGACGATTGATGAAATTGCAGAGGAGTTTAAGATTTCGAAGGAGGATATGATAAAAGCAATAGAATTCGTGGAAGAGAAACTGAACGAAATAACTTTAATTGAAGTATGATTTTAGCGGATGAAAATGTTCATTATAGTTTGATCAAGGAGTTAAAGAAATTGGGATAGATATAATCTTTCACTACGAGTAGCGAGTGATTTCCGCAAAAAATATTTCAACTTCGCTGCTTCGCAACGGCTTCACCGTTTGTGTTTGTATCATTAAGCACGATAGTTTTTATTAAATCTCGTAGCTGTAGGGATTATTAACGAAGATTCACGAATTAAGATTGTTTAACTCCGTTTTTACAATAAAAATATAGAAGAAGAAACCTCCACACATCATATATTGTCATATTTAAAAAGATCCTCATAAATAGCATTAAGAATGGATTGGTTGAGATCATTTTAAAGAGAATACTATCATAAATACTTTTCAATAAAAAAATGAATGGAGTTTCTATCTTAAAATTATTTATAACAACATCCGTCTTGAAAAGGGGATATGCCAAGAGAATCATCAACTTCTTTGATGCATTTATTCTTAGGATTTCTCTAAAGAGAAAGTATGTTAATATAAATCTTAAAGAAAATATAAATATGAAAAATAATAATATAAGAATAATTGCCGGAAATTTCATTGGAACACGACCTACAGGAAAACTCATTTCGATAAAACTCATAAAGCATAAAATAAGAATAATTTTCGAAGATAGAAGAAATTTATTGAGTTTCATATTATTTCTTCCCGATGAAATATATAAGAAGTACTCTTGAAGCCTCACAGAGCAAGATTCCCAGTAAAATCACCATAGTTTCCGGTAAATTTTTCTCGAACAATATCTTTGAAAAAATTGTATATGCTCCTATACCCTCTTTGTTTATTATTTCGGTTGCTTTCTCAATGCCGAAGACTATATCCCTGATTATGGCTTCAGTAGTAATGATCGGTATCGATAAAAAAACAATGTAAATTTTACCACTTATTTCTAACAGTTTTTTCAAGAGAAGCCATGAGAGCATGACTCTTGCTGCAATAAATACTATAAAAATATTTATAAACGGCATTGTTCCCATTATCTTAGTCCAGTGCTCAATATTTGCAATTCTATCACGTATCTCTAATAAATAACCGACAAAAGACAACAGGTCAAGGATGAACATTGCGATTAAAATTAAAAAAATAAATATTATTCTATGGCTTTTCATATATTCCTTCATTAAGATATTCATAATTACTATAGTCATTCTCTGCATCCATTCTGCTTCCCGTGGTATAACTTAACCATGTGTCATGCTTTGTTTTTGTCATCGAAGGGTTATTATCCTCTTCACCAATTGCATGGTTCCATACGTTAACGTAAAGTATCGGATGCTGGTAATATTTCATGAAAGTTGTTATTTTAGCTCGAAGATGAGGACCTATAAATGCATTCCATGTCTCGTCCCCGCTGTAACATGCAGATACATCAAGAACTTTTCTTTCACCTTCTGTATATCTCAATAACCATAATTCTATGAATGAAAGTCTTTCCGATGTCCATGTTCGTTTATCAACCACGATAAAGAACGTTTCTATGTCTTCCATTCTACCCCATGTTGCTAATCTTAGAGTGTCATATATTATGTCTAAAATAGGATTTGGATAATCCTCATCAGCGAACACGAAAGTCACCTCGATAATATATTTTCCCGGCAGACTATAGCCATAGATTTTTTCATCGAAAACTTTTGCATATGTATCTATTAAACCGTTTCCATTATTTATATCTATAACTGGTTGATAAAGCCTAGGAAGGTATGCCGATGCTATTGAAGAACTTACGGTTGAGGAGATTTCTACAGATTCTGTAGACATTGTTCTATAATAAGTATATGCTTTAAATTTCTTAGCTTCTGCTTTAATAATTTCCTTAAAAGATTCAAATACTTTATCATCAACTCTTATACCGTAAAGTTTCATTAGAATCCTGTTGAATCTCTTTTTAAATTCTTGCCAATTTGCTCCTGTAAATTCCTCTTTTTCAACTAAAAGTTTTCTAATTTTATTTACATCTTCCCTGAATTCTTTATCTTTACTATAAAGCTTTATAAATTTTTGCTCAATCTTATCTAAATTTTTTATTTCTCGTTTGGTTATATCTTTTGGTTTATTGCCTATGGCAAAAACTGAAGCTAAACTACTTCCCAAAAACATCAATACCAAAAACACCACGCCCACGGCTTTGCTCATACCATTCATTGTGCATCACCTTAATATTAATTAAACGAGTATATCCTATTTATTTATTTTGGAGCTAAAAGTTTTAGTTTATAGCTAAACGATTTAGTTTATAACTAAAACCTTTAAATGGAAAATAAAAATATATGATTTATTTAAATTTTTGATAAATCCAAATAAAACTTTATCATTTTAGCTGCAAGTACTTCGAGAACATCACTTATACATACAAATGTTCCCAGCATAAATTTTGCAGGAATCTCCAATCTTTTTTTAAGCTTATAATTTTTTCATCAAGCTTCATCTCTAAGCTTTTCATTTCTTTATCTTTGATTCCGTTTTTAAGTTTATCGATATCATTTTTGGTAGCAACTTCTTTCAGCGCTGCTTTAACGATTAATTTCTCAAAGCGATTTCCGTTGCTAATATCTCAGCTATCCTCGCTCTTATTTCTTCGTCTCTCAAGCATTTTTTTCATATCGAAACTTAAGTCAATGTTTTGAAATAATTTACGAATGTTACAAATGTAATATTTAGTATGGAGACAATATCTGTAAGAATTCCAAAAAGAATGAAGGAAGAAATAGAAGAAATTGCTAAGATAGAGAAATTGGATAGAGCAAATGCTTTAAGAAAGGTTCTTGAAATGGGGATCAACGAATGGAAAAAGGAATATGCTGTTAAACTTCTTGCTGAAGGAAAGGTAACGCTTTGGAAAGCCGCATCAATAGCAGGAGTTTCTATTTGGGAGATGCTTGATATTATTGAAGCCAAGGGTATTTCTTTGCCAATAAGGGCTGAAGATGTTTTAGAGGATATAAAGGCTGCACTATGAAGCTTATACTTAACGCATCACCTCTTATACACATAATCAGAGCTGGGTTTGGTAAGATTTTTGTTTTATTAAAAGAAGCTGGAATAGAGCTCATTGTTCCAAAAGAGGTTGTGAATGAAGTTGTTGAGAGAGGAAAGAACTATGCAGATTCTGCCGTTGTTCAAGATCTCATAGAAAAAGGAGTTATAAAAGTTGCCGAGATGGAAAACGAGAATATTGAAGTTTTTCTGAAGACTTATAGCGAAAAATCTTTACACAAGGGAGAGGTTGAAGTTCTTTTTCTTGCAAAGAAGCTTAACGGAATTGCTATAATAGATGAAAAACCTGCAAGAGCTGTTGGAAGGATTTTGGGAATAGAAGTTAGAGGAAGCGTTTACCTGCTTATGCTTCTTTTCAAAAAAGGTTTCATTAACAAGGAGGAAGTTATTAAAGCATTTAAAAATATGGTGAAAACAGGATATAGGCTTAGTTCAAGAGATTTTACCATAATTATGGAAGAGCTTGAAAAGCTTTGATATTGATTGTTACAAGTTTCTTTAAAAATTTTTGTCTTCTTGTGATTTCATAATATCTCTATATTTTTACCTTCAATAATCTTTTCATCTATTTGTCTCTTTATCTTCATCAAACTCCCCGTAGCCTTATAAAATAAGCTTTCACGAATTGTTATATATTCCTTCGATAGTTTTAAAATTTATTTCATTAACCTTTTCAACGAAATACGTATTGTTTATAACCTTACCTATCTTATATGTTTCATACCATATGGAAATTTTTCCCCCTTTCTATATACCTCAATTTTATATTTGAACTCGTCTCCTACTCCAAAGGGAAAACAAACAATTTTTTGTTTGTGAAATTATTGATCAGAATATTTTCGTATTGAGCTTTATCTTCATTAAACATACATCCGGTTAAAAGAAGAATAAAAATAATAATCAGCAATTGCTGTGCCATACATAAACCTCCATAGCTATAGTCTGTAAGGAATGCTATTTTGTCAGCATATAGAGTTACTTCATAACTACAACCTTATCTATGACCATGTTATACTTTACACCCGGCCACTCTAAGATATATTCTGCTTTTAGTAACAGTTTTGTTTCTTTATCTATCAATAAAATCTTTTCTAGGTTTTCTGATTTTATTTTAACCTTAAAAACTTCTCTGTTCATGTAATTCTCTATGCCTATGACCTCAATAACTACATCTTGCTCTCTGAGCTTAAAATTTTCATGCAGATTAAGCATCCAGTATGAAAAGAAAGGAGATGCTAAAAGCTCATATTTTCTAAGTTTATTCTCATCTTCTATTGTTTCTTTATATCCGTTTCTTTCAAACTCAGCCCGTATTAATCTGCCTTTGGAATTGTAAACAAATATCTTTTTTCCTTCAAAATATTCTTCAGATGGCTTCAAAATTCTCCCATTCACCTCTCCAGTTATAACATAACCAATCTTCGTTTTTTCAACAATATAAATTTCATGGATTTCAGAAATTTTTTCACCTTTGAGTGCCATCCAATGAGGTTTTATTCCAAAAATTTTGTAAATAAATTTTAATACTTTGAATTTTAAATTCTCTGGTTCCTTATACCTATATCCTGTCACATTATATTCAACTTTTTTTATAAGTTTCAAAGGATTATCATCTAGATTCCTATCTATCCATATATTTTCCGTTTTCTTTTCATTAACATTTGCTTTGTCTAAACATGAACTGAAAATGATAAAAATTAAAAAGAAAAAACTAAATACTTTCAACAATTGTCGTGCCATACATAAACTTCTTCTGGCCACCATCCTCTCAGGAATGCATACCAGTTAAACTCCGGACTTGGCTCTGGTCCCTCACTATGATATTCTGGTTTACCATCATTATCAAAATCTCCCCAGTAATGCACTTGATAGCTATAACCATAATCCAACCACCTTCTGTAATCACCACCGTAATAATCAGCCACCTTGTGATAGCTCTTTAGTATTATTTCGTTTTCAAGCTCGGAAACGTTGCTAAATTCCTTTATGTGCCATCCGAGCACTGGATCTGGATTTGTGCATCCCCAGAGGCATGCCACAGCTCCTTCCACTTTGCAGTCTGGATTCGGATCATGCCAACTGCAGGTGCTTGAACTTAAGCCAAGGTCTTCATACTCAGGAATCCCAAAATTATAACCTATATACCAGCAGGAGTAGGTGTTACTTCTGTTAACAATTTTGCTCTTGCAGGATTAAAATTTTTTCTTTTTCAGCTGTAGGCCAGGCTACAAAATTCTCTCACTTTTTTGATATCCTCTTTTGTTAACTTCTGTTTGAGTAGCTCGGTGTCTGTTATCTTACAGTGTATCTCTTCTATCTCTCTAACAATTTCTTTGATTTTATCCGGTTTTGTCTTTTCTTTTTTCTCTGCGGGTTGATATACTGTTCCTTGTGAATCAGTTTATAACTAAAAATTTTAAGTGGAAAATAAAAATATATGATTTATTTAGTGTTTTCGATATCTTTTAATGGTTATTATTAGGAGTGCAACGATAAGAAAAATCGAAAGTATTATGAGGTATGTCTTTTTCCAGAAGATTATCGCATAATATATTATAAGGGGAAATAAAACAATGCTGAATAGTCTAAAATATTTTTTAAACTTTGAATGAGCTTCCGATAAGGAATCGAATAATCCGGATAATCCTATTAATAAGAGAATAACATATTCCTTAGATTCATAAAACATACCAATCGCCCCCAAAAAAATTAAAATAATAGATGTAAAAAATGTATAATAATAAAGTTTCCTCTCCATAATAAAACCTCACTTATAACATATCACAACACCATTGACTTCCTAAACAGCAACAACACTGTAAACAGACTATTGCAGCAGCTGGACACCTTGAAAGAAGACAGTATATACATGCTGGTATCGTTGCACCTCCAGCACATGAAGCTGCACAAGCAATACATGAAGCAGCAGCACCTGCACATGCGAGACACGTTAATATACAGCCGCCCGTTATAACTACTGAATAACTATTAGTTTCTAAATTATATGCGTAAATTATTTCTCTTGTTTCGTTTGTAATTTTTGATTTAAATGGTATTATTACACCTATAATTTCTATTTCATGAGAATAATTACTTAAGAAGAGTAATACTTTAACAACTTTGGCTTCCTTTATATTTGGTTTATATCCCTGTTTTATCAACTCTTTCTTAAGCTTCTTTACCTTATCGTTTTTCAAAGCCTCTGCTATAGCTTTGTTTTTTTCTTTTCCGGTTAGCTCAATTATTGTAACGTTGGTATTTTTTAAGCCGCTACAGCAAGTGTTGCATATGTTTTCGCTGGAGTTTATTGTTATGTTCTCTATTTCATCGCTTATGGCAAAAGCCGGGGCAAAAATGCCTATAAAAAATATCAATAACAAAAACACCACGCCTACGGTTTTGCTCATACCATTCATTTCACATCACCTTTAATATTAATTAAACGAGTATACCCTATTTATTTATTTTGGAGCTAAAAGTTTTAGTTTATAGCTAAACGATTTAGTTTATAACTAAAGATTTTAAGTGGAAAATAAAAATATATAATCGATACTATATCACCTCCTATGAAGTGTATTCTCGCATCCATACCCACCGCAATTTCCGGAACAATAAGACTTTACATAGCTTTTATCCTCACTCAACAGGAACCAAAATATACACTTATACTCGGTGCCTTCTTCCTGATATTAAGCATCTATTCCCTAGATAGACTTAAAGATTACAACGAAAGGACAAAAATTCCTGCTTTTTTTTATATTTTAGGAACAGTCTTATATTTTATTGAGAATAAATTAGAGGTTCCAATAATTCTTATAATAACTGGCTATCTATATACTTTTGGAATGAGAAATCTGAGATTAAAGGCTGGATATGGGATAAAAAACATCGTCGTTGGATTTTCTTGGGGTTTTTCTATAGCATATTCTTTGGAATCTTTCAATAAGTTTATTTTCATCTTTTATTTCTTCAAACTGTTTATAAATTCCGCATACTTTGATTTAAAGGATATTAAAGAAGATTGCATAAAAACATTACCAAAATTGTTGGGAAAAGGATTTAAACCTTTTCTTTTAGTGTTGAACATCTTTTATCATTTAATAGCGATTGTGGAGTTTTCGCTAAACATATTACTAATATCAAGCTTAGTTTTAACGCAAATAGCTATTATGTACAACAATGAGAAACGTTCAAGGCTTATTATTGATTTTGAAGCAATTTTTTCATATCTTTTATATTTATTCTATAAGAATTTTTTTTAACATATTTAAAAAGATCAATTCCCCATATTTTGCATTTCTTGGAGTAGCATATGAAATCCCTTTTATAATCAAAAACCCCATTCCTAAAGAAAAATGATATACAGAAAAATATATCAGTAACTATAAATGAAAATTTAAACTTTTTCTTTGAAATATAAAAGGAAACGTTTTCATGCTTCAAGCCTTCCTCAAGTTCTTTTTTATAGTTTTTAGTTATAAAATCGAATATATCCTTGGATACCACAATCTCGATTTTTCTGTTTTCTTTTGCAAGCTTTAGGAATAAACCTATATACTCTGGGAAGAATATAGAAGAGTATCCATAGATTTCTTTTGATTTCATCAGATTTTCTATAAATTCTCCATGTGGTGTATATATCTCACACTCTTGCTCAATCAATTTCATATCCGAAAGTTCATGAAACCTTACAACGAGGTTTTCCGGTATATCATCCATATAATATAGGTTGAGAAAATCTCCAAAAATTTTAAGGAACTTTTCATGGTTTCTCATGATTTCACATATTTTAAGCAAATATTCTCCTTTGGGAAGTATCTTAACAAAATCTTTATCCTCTTCTATTAGTCCGTAATTTATCATTTTATTTAAAGTTTGTCTGAGAGATGAAGATGAAACGTTTAAAAAATCTCTTAGTTCTCTTCTTGTCAGTGACTTTTTTAATAAAATTTTTAAGATATCAATCACTCTTTTAGATGATAAAATATTAATGAGTTTCATTTTATTATTTATCTTTCTTTATTATAAAAAATAAAAACGTGTTGATTGTTTACTCTTAGAAGAGAAGTTGAAATGTTATTTCTGTACACACTCTTAAGTTTATGAGGAAGAAATTTGGAGCTGAAAATGTTCTCCAGTCATCAATAGAAGAAGGATATGCTTAAAAAATCAAAAATCTTAAAATTTCTTAAAGGTTGCGAAGAACAAAAAGAAAAGGTAATAGTTTACTACTATGGAAGCAACGAGAGAACTGAACACGTCCTTGCTGTATAGTTTATTTATTCAAGAGATATAGAAATAGAAAATGTAATAGATACTGTTATGGAATCCGAGAGATATCTCTATGAGACGATATTTCTTCAGAATTCTAATGAGGAAGATTTGATAGGGCTTTTAATATACTAAGAGCTTAAGAGAAAAGTTTAATAATGAGAGAGCATAATTATATGATAGAAAAGAAAGTATATTATTTTGCCTACGGATCAAACATGTATTCTAATAAGCTTTCAGAAAGGATAGGAGAAAAGAATATAAAAGAAGAAAAAGTAGCAGTTTTGAAGAACTACAGACTCGTCTTCAACAAAAAATGTCGTTTAGGAGCATGTGCAAACATCGTGCCTATGGAAGGTGAGGAAGTATGGGGTGTTTTATATAAAATTCCAGAGGAAAAGCTCTCAATACTCGATAGATATGAAGGCTATCCCAAGCACTATAGTAGAAAGATTGTAGAAGTTGAAACTGTAGATGGCGAGCGAGTGAAGGCTTGGACTTATATAGCAAATCCAAAATACGTCAACAACAAAATAAAACCATCTGGAGAATACCTCAAATACGTTGTTGCAGGTGCTGTAGAACATAATTTGCCTCTGTGGTATATTCTCTATATATTAAGCTGGCTAAGATAATAATATATACAAACTTTTCTGAATATACTTCAATCTTCCAGTAACTCCGAACATAAATTTTAGAGGACACTTTTACAGATAAAGAACAAATCCTGATGGCTAGGAATTGTCTTCCATCTAATTGATATAGCTGAAAATTAAGTTATCAAATATCTTTGAATTAATTTTAGAAAAATCCTTTCATCCTGAAATTTTTAGGTAGTGTAACACGTTTTGTTTTCTTTATGTAACGGTATATTAAAAAATTTAAAATTTTTATATTATTATAGGGCCCGTAGACATCGCATCGTTGCGGAAGAATGAAACGGGCCATGCCGCGGGGTTATTTTTTGGTACAAACTCCTAACGATTGTTTTTTAATTTAAATATTTGTTCAATGGTTATTTTATTTTAATAATTAATGAGTTTTTTAAGAGAGATTAAGCATGGTAGTCATAAAGATTTACTTAAAAACATATCCGTAAAAGAAAAAATAGACACTGAAAAGTTACGTAGAAGAATTTTAAATGGTCATATTGTTGTTGTTAAAAACTATGATAGGAATATAGAACCTGTTGCTATTGGTACGGGTTTAAGAATCAAAGTCAACGCAAACGTTGGTACAAGCCCTGATTTTGTTAATATACAGGAAGAAATCGACAAAGCAAGACTCGCTATAGAATATGGTGCCGATACAATAATGGATTTAAGCATAGGAGGGGATTTGGATCTTATCAGAAGACATCTTCTTACCTTAAACGTTCCTTTAGGAACTGTACCTATATATCAAGCTGGAATCGAAGCTAGTAGAAAATACGGAAGTGTTGCTGATATAAATGAGGATTTGGTATTGAACGTTTTGGAAAAACATTTTAAAGAAGTTGATTTTGTAACATTGCATGCAAGTATAACTAAGAGACTAGTTGATATGTATAAAAAAACTAATAGATTAACAGGTATCGTATCTAGAGGTGGTTCTTTTATATATTGTTATATAGTTAATAATGAGGAAGAAAATCCTATATATAAAAACTTTGAATATATTTTAGAAATGGCTGTCGAGCATAATGTAACAATTAGTCTTGGAGATTCTTTTCGACCTGGATCGTTATTTGATTTGGATAATTTGTATTATGAGGAATTATTGGTGACAAGAAAATTGGTTGAAAAAGCGAGAGAATATAACGTACAAACCATTGTCGAAGGTCCTGGTCATGTGAGATTTGATGAAATTCCGGATTTGATTAAATTTATAAAGAAGATAACTCATAATTCTCCTCTCTATACATTAGGGCCAATTGTTACAGATATAGCTGCTGGATATGATCATATCTCATCCGCAATAGGAGCTGCTTTGGCAGCGTATTATGGTGCAGATTTTATTTGCTATGTAACACCGGCTGAACATTTATCTCTTCCATCTAAAGAAGATGTAATTCAAGGAGTTATTGCTGCGAAGATAGCAGCGCATTCAATAGATATAATACGTGGAAAAGATATAGAGAGAGATTATATGATGTCAAAAGCAAGAGGTGAATTAAACTGGAACGAACAGGTTAGATTTGCAATAGATAAGAAAAAGTTTCTGGAATATAGGATGAAAAGAAAAACGTTATCAGGTGCTTGTTCAATGTGTGGTAGTTTTTGTGCGATGAGATTATCAAAAACTAATAAGATTTAGCAATTCTATATATTTTATCCGTTAATTCCTTGCATACAATACATGAGCCATGTTCTTTCTTATCAATAGCTTCACCTAAAACTCTTAAGCCTGTTTTATCTTCCAGATATTTACCGCATGAATCCTTGCCACAAAGGTTTATTTCATTAACACATCCGGATTTAATATCGTTTAATGAATATATTCTTACGATTTTTTCCTCAAATCTTTTCCACGCTTTAGACCTTAAGTTATTATAGATATCGTTGAATAAATCGTTGATGAATTTTTCAATGGAATCGTTTTCAACCTTTAATCTTTCCTTTGTATCTCTTCTAAATATTGTTACAACGTTTTCCTTTATATCTTTTGGTCCTATTTCTATTCTCAATGGAATTCCTTTCATCTCCCAGTAATAGAATTTACTTCCTGGTGTTTCATCCTCTCTTAAATCAATATATACACGATACTTTTTTGAAAGACGTTTATATATCTCCATTGAATTTTCGAGAACGATTTTTTTACTATCCTTATAAATTATAGGTACAATAACAATTTGATAGGGAGATATATCTGGTAATAATACTAAACCATCTTTATCACCATGTATTGCTATAACCGAAGCTACAACACGATCCGATATACCATAACATGTTTGGTACACGTGATCAAAGCTACCATCTATTTTCTCAAATTTTATATCAAAAGGTTTGGAAAAATTTTGTCCAAGGTTGTGAATCGTTGCTATTTGTAACGTTCTACCATCTGGAAAGATTGTATCAAAAGCAATTGTGTAGAGAGCACCTGGAAATTTATCCCAATCAGGTCTTCTGTTTATCATATAAGGTATCGCTAGCTTATCGAAAAATTTCTTATATATTTCTATTGCTTCTTTAACTTGCTCCTCCGCTTCTTCCATAGATTTATGAAAAGTGTGCGCTTCTTTGAAAGTCGTTATCTCTCTCAATCTTATTAAAGGACGTGTATGTTTTGTTTCGTATCTAAACACGTTGACTACTTGATAAATCTTTAATGGTAAGTCCTTATGACTTTTTATCCATAAAGCTACTATAGGATATATAGCTGTTTCAGATGTTGGTCTTAGTGCAAGTTTTACGTTTAATTCTTTATCACCACCTTTTGTAACCCAATACACTTGTTCCTCAAAACCTTTAATATGTTCGGATTCTTTTCTTAGAAGATTTTCCGGTATTAGTAGTGGAAAGAGAACCTCCTCATGTCCATGAGCTTCCAATATTTGTTTTATTATTGATATTATATTGTTTCTTATTCTTAAACCATACGGTAACCATATGTATAAACCTTTAACTGGATATCTTACATCTAATATTTCTGCTTTTTCTATTATTTCGTTATACCACTCGCTAAAGTTATTATCTTTCATAAATTAATGTTAATTTATTCTTCGGTTATAAAATTAAATGGAATAAGTAAAATATCAGTTAAAACTTTAAAGAAAGAAATATAAAATTCTCTGTTATAAGTTTAAATAAAATCGATCAATATAGCGA
>JALTZH010000153.1 GCA_027051265.1 archaeon
AAGGATGTGATTTGTGTATAGAATTATGTCCTATGAAAGTTTTCGAAAAGAGTAACATTCCAAGCTCTAGAGGATACTTTATACCAATACCTAAACATGTTGAAAAGTGTACTGCTTTAAAACTGAGCAAAATTAAAGATGCATGTAGATATTGTGAAAAAATATGCCCAGATTTTGCGATAGAAATTGATACAAAAGATTGTTGATTTCTTAACGAATCTTCTTTTCATTAGATAGGATATTATTAGACAGAGCACATAATAAATTAGGAAATTCTTAATCAATATATATATAAATATATATAATTTTTAAGTTTTTTCTTATAATTTTCAGGAATTTGTTCCGAACAAAGCTTTTGACAAAAGTCGAAGAATGCAAAGTAACATAAGAGTAAAAATATTTAAAAATTAAGACAGATAGTCATAACAATAGTAAGACTACTTCCTTATGCTTACTCCCAGATTTCACTGGAATTCTCTCCCTTTAGCAGAAGTGTCTTCCTAACAATAACACATTGCACACTCACTCCCGTATATTCGACTCTTAGAATATAATAGAGGATCAGTTGCTCCATTGTTAAAATATATTAGTATAGAGGATAAGTTTTAAGGAAGTTATCCGTTCTCTCCTCAAGGCGGCTTCATCAACATTGAGCAACGATCAGCGACGTTGAGGAGTTCTCCCGTTCCGTCCTCTTTTATGAAGAGGACATCATCGGGGAGCGTTCGGGAGAATGGGGCGCCCCACATTCTGACTTAAAGAGGTTAAGGATAGCGAGGACATCTCTATCGAAGATTAGATAACATTTATTACATTTTAGGAGCCTCTACCCATTCGGGTTTAAGTTACACCCACATATCGGGCAGAGGCGAGAAGTATATTTGGCATCGGAATATTTAACAGGAAGATTATTCCATTTAGCTTTGTACTCGATGAAGGTTTGGAGTTTTCTGAAATTCCATCTGTTCAATCTTCTTCTTAGATTTTTATTCGTTTTGTTTATAGCGTTACGTATGTTATTTAAGTTTTCCATGATGATTTTAGCATTATATTTTTCAGCTTCACGGACGATAATTTTTGATGCTTTATGTAGGAAATTTTCAACCCTTCTTTTTTCTCTACCGGAATATTTTTTCAAGATATTTCTCATTTTGATAGGTTTTTTAGCTAATTTTTTCTGGATTTTCTGTTTTTTTTTGGAGTATTCGTCGTGAATCCTTTTCACCTTATAAATATCGAGCCTTATTGTCTTAATAACTTTTCCATCTCTTTTTTTGGTTTAATGTATTCCACTGAAACTTCACAATAGTTTAGATGTCTTTCAATATATTTTAAACCGAATCTCGATAACCTGTCTGGATAGGTCACAATTACCTAATCAATAAGACCTTTCTCAGTTAAATCAAATATTCTCCTAATACCTTTCCTATCTTCCTTTAATCCAGATGCTCTATTTCTTATCTCCTCAATAATCCTATATTCTTTCTTCTGAGCATATTTTCTAAGCAATTCCAGCTGTCTATCTAAATCACCATGTTGCTCTTGCTCGTATGAACTAACTCTCGCATAAAGAACTACTCTCACTTCCCTAACCTCATCAATCCTTTTAACTTCCTTGCCAAGCAACTTCCTTATTTCAGACTCCGGAATCCTTCTAATACCTCCAACGGTCCTATAGTGTCTTTGGATGTACTCCTAATATTTCTGCAGCTTCCTTAATTCGATATAACTTTTCCATAATCTTTATTTAATGTTTCTTATTATGTAATGTTACTTATTTTAAACTGCGTTGAACCCTATTATTTACACTTGCAACAGAGCATAATTTTTTAATTTATTTTTAAGTTATATATGAGTAGCAACGAATTACTAATAAGCATTGATCTATACTTAACATGTGGTGTTCATATAGGTACGCAAATAAAAACAAAGGACATGCTACCTTTCATATACAAAGTAAGACCAGATGGTTTGAATATCCTTGATATTAAAAAAACTGATGAACGGATAAGAATAGCATCAAAATTTTTATCAAAGTTTGAACCAAATAGGATCCTCGTAGTATCAAGAAGACAGTATGGTGTACAACCAATAAAAAAATTTGCAAAATATACTGGTGCTATAGCAATACCCAATAGATTTATACCGGGGACATTAACAAACCCTTCCCTTCCAAACTTTATAGAAGTGGATGTCCTCGTAGCTACGGATCCAAGAGCAGATGAACAAGCTATAAAAGAAGCAGTTAAGATTGGAATCCCAATAGTTGCTCTATGTGATACGGATAATTCCTTAAAATATGTCGATATAGCAATACCTACGAATAATAAAGGAAGAAAAGCTCTTGCACTAATATATTGGATATTAGGTAGAGAAGTTCTAAGGAATAGAGGTGAAGATATTTCAACATATCCTTCTTTTGATAAATTCTTCGAAGAAAAAGTATGAAGGAATATAAACTAAGATACGAGAAAAGAGGATATGAAGCGATTGATTCTAATGTACTGGAAACTTTTGAATACGAATACAAAGGTAGGAAAATCGAAATCATTATTGAAACAGATGAATTTACAAGTCTTTGTCCAAGAACAGGATTGCCTGATTTTGCAAAACTTAGAATAAAATATATACCAAACGAAAAGATCATAGAGCTTAAATCTTTAAAGTATTATCTTTTGAGCTATAGAAACGTTGGAATTTTTTATGAGCATGCTGTAAATAGAATTCTTGAAGATTTGGTTAAAGTATGTGATCCGATTGAAATGCATGTAGAATTGGAATACAAACCAAGAGGAGGAATAAGAACAACTGTTAAAGCAAGTTATTACTCTGATAAAAATCGTAAGGAGTTCTTTAAAAAAGATCTTGGACAAAAAATTGAAAAAATCTAATGCAAGAATCACCCTTCAAGTTAGATAAATTTTTAGGTCTTAAATATTACATAACGGATTGTGATGGAATAGGAGGTGTTATAAGAGTAAAGCCTGAAGATTTTTACGTTGAGGAACTTTACGATCTAAATCTTAGTTCTGATGGCGATTATTTAATTGCAGTTCTTGAAAAGAAGAATTATAATACGGTTGATGCAATAATTAAAATTTCTAAAATTTTAGGAATTTCTACCAAAAGAATATTCTTTGCTGGTAATAAAGATAAGAGAGCAATTACCAGACAATATATTTCCATCTACAGATACGATGAAAAAATGTTAAGAGATCTTCGTCTTAAAGATATAAACATAAGAGTAATAGGTAGATCCAGAGAAAAAATTTCATCGGAAAAATTGCTTGGTAATAAATTTAGAATACGAATAAGATACGTTGAAAAGATTGAAAACATTGAACCTATATTAAAGGAGTTAGAAGAGAAATGGATCCCGAACTATTTTGGATATCAAAGATTCGGTATAATTAGACCAAATACTCATTTGGTTGGTAAGTATATAATAAAAGGTGACTATAAGAAAGCAGTACTCGAATATCTCTGTAAAATATATCCATATGAAAAAAAAGAAGCCAAGGTTGCAAGAATGTTTTTACTCGAAACGTTAGATTATAAGAAAGCTTTAGAGCTATATCCAGAACACTTACAATACGAGAGAATTATTTTGAAGCATTTAGCAAAAAATCCTAGAGATTACGTTACTGCATTGAGAAGAATTCCTTTTAGAGTAAGAACGTTATTCACGGAAGCTTATCAGAGTTATCTTTTCAACAAAATATTAAGCAAAAAATTGGAATATGAGGAAAATTTAAAAAACAAAAAGTTGCGATGCTTAGGTTATGATTCAGAGAAATTAGATGATGTTGAAAAAGAAATATTAGAAGAAGAAGGAGTTACGTTAAACGATTTTAAAATACACTCTCTACCAGAACTAAGTGTTAGAACAGTTTATAGAGATGCAATGATACATACAAAAATTTCCTATAAAATTGAAAACGATAGTGTTTTACTAGAATTCGTTTTGCCTAAATCTAGCTATGCAACCACAGTTCTTAGAGAAATAATGAAAGTTGATCCCATAAGATTTACTTAAAGGGATGATTTTTTCCATTTTGATAAACAACCCTTGCAAATCCCTCTTGAAAAGTCATAACATCTTGGACAAATAAGCCTACCACAAAAATTACAATTATATACAACGGCAGAAACATTCTTACATAGACTACAAATTCCTGAAATCATATTATTAATAATAAAACTCTCTAACTGTATTAATTACAAACGTCGCTAAGGGGGTTTCGTTTTTTAGATCGGGGATGAATTAGAACAGTAGCATGTGAAAGATTTATATAGTGAATAATATATAATTAATAATATATAAAAAGTGGATCAGCAAAGTTCATTAAAAGAGGTGGGTTGCTTAAACGCCTTAAATGTGGTATAGAATCCTATAGAAATGTCGTAGTTGCGTTTCAATGAAACCTTCTAAGCCAAGCTAGCAACGAAATAAGCTTAGAATATAACCAATATGTTTATGAAATCCGAAGTAAAACCCCTCACAATGAACTCTTAATCTTTAGAACGGAGGAGGAAGTCAGAGAATCATAGTTTACTGATTAAATCAAGTAATTTTTTCTTCGGATCTTTTGCCTTTATAAAACTAGAACTTAATAAAACTCCTTCCGCTCCAAGATCAATAGCTTTTCTGACATCCTCACCAGTAGAAATTCCTGCACCACATAGTACAAGAACGTTCTTGTTTATTTTCTTTATCTCTTCTACACTTTTTATAATAACCTCAGGTTTAGCTTTTGATACGGAAATTCCTGTTCCAATCAATTCAGGTGGTTCTACGGCGATCATTTCCGGTGATAAAGCTGCCAAAGATTTTCCAACGTTAACATTATCAGCACATCCACAGATTATAAGTTTTAGTTGTTTTGCCTTTTTAATTATGAACTCTGCTTCTCTGAAAGTTATAACATGTTCGGAATGATTTATTATACTACCTATAGCTCCAGCCTCTTTAATGGATTCGAGACTCGTGTATCCAGTTTTAGCACCGGGATTAATAGCATCAACATGTTGAGATAAGCATGGTATTTTAAAATTCTTAGCAATGTAAGCTAGGTTCACCATTTGTGGTGCGTACATTATGTTTATATCATATTCATCTCTAATTTCTTGACAAATCTCTACTAATTTTATTTCATTACTAAGTGTACTTTCCATATATGCTTTCGAGTTTATTATAATTAAAGGTGTTTTTATATTCATATTCATTATAATTTTTGAATTTTTATAAATAATTTTTTAAAATTTTATATGATTGATGTTAGAAAAAATATAAGAATTGCAGTTGAAACTGGTAAGGTTTATATTGGGTCTAAACATACTATAAGAGCTATAATGCATCGAGAAGCAAAGTTGGTAATCGTTGCAAAAAATTGTCCAGAAAATATCAAAAACGATATATTTAGATATGCGAAAATAGCAAACATCCCCGTTTATGAATTTAATGGTTCAAGTTTAGAGCTTGGATCTGTTTGTGGAAGACCTCATGTAATTGCAGCATTAGCAATAATTGACCCTGGTGCATCAGATATAATGAAGGTTGTAGGTGGTAACAGTGATAAAACTAGGTGAAGAGGAACTAAAGACGATTGCAACCTTTGAAAACATCACCGGTGCAATAGTTAAAGATTGTATAATTGAGGAAAATCGTATAATAATCGTTGTAAAGAAAGGAGATGCAGGCTTAGCGATAGGAAGAGGGGGTATGAACGTCAAAAGAGCAAGTCAAGTTCTTGGAAAGAAAATAGAGATTGTTGAACATAGTGAAGATCCGATAGAATTTATTAGAAATATTTTCATGCCATACAGAGTACAGAAGATTAAGATATTGGAAAAAGGAGGAAAACGAGTAGCTAGAGTTGAAGTTGATATAAAAGACAAAGCTTTATGTAAAACGGAAAAAAACTTAAAGAAAGCAAAAATCTTGGTAAAAAGACATTTTGATATTGATGATGTGATCGTTGTATAATTTTTTGATTAAATAATTGAAAGTTAACTTTTTAATAATAATTGAGTTAGGGTGATATCTCATGGCAAGAAAGCCTAATGGTGAATTTGCGGGTAGAAAATTGAGAAAGCTTAGAAAAGAATATAGAATGAGTAAAAAAGACTATAAAAGAAGAGTGTTAGGATTAAAAGAAAAATACGATCCATTGGAAGGATCACCTCAAGCGAGAGGTATTGTCATCGAAAAAGTTGGTATAGAAGCAAGACAGCCAAACTCTGGTATAAGAAAATGCGTAAAAGTTCAGTTGGTAAAGAATGGAAGAATAGTAACAGCTTTTGTTCCTGGATATAATGCAATAAATTTTATAGAGGAACATGACGAAGTTATTATTGAAGGTATAGGAGGAAGAAAAGGAAGAAGTTACGGAGACTTACCTGGTGTAAGATATAAAGTTGTAAAGGTTAACGGCGTTTCTTTAAAAGCTTTAATAGAAGGAAAGAAACAGAAACCAAGAAGGTGATTTTATGACAGCTGGAAATTTATCACAATTAAAACTCTTTGGAAAGTGGGATTGGTCTGAAGTAGAAGTGCCGGATATTAGTCTTAAACCATATATTAATTTAACACCATGTATAGTTCCTCACACTTACGGAAGATATCAAAAAGAAAAATTCGGTAGAGCTAAGATAAATATTGTTGAGAGGATAATAAACAGGATGATGGTAACTGGACATGAGGGAAAAAAACACAAGAGAACAAGCGGTAGAAACTGTGGAAAGAAACATCTCGCATATAATATAGTAAAAGAAGCATTTGAAATTATTTATAAAAGAACGAAAAAAAATCCAATACAAGTTTTAATCAACGCATTGATCAATGCTGGTCCCAGAGAAGAAACAACAAGAATTAAATATGGTGGTATTGTTTATCATACAAGTGTAGATGTCTCTCCTTTGAGAAGACTTGATTTAGCTATTAGATTCATATGCGTTGGGGCTGCTAAAAGAGCTTTTAGAAATAAAAAATCGATATCCCAAGCACTTGCCGAAGAAATAATAGATGCAGCTAATTATAACTTAAAGTGTTATTCTATATCTAAAAAAGAAGAAATTGAAAGAATAGCTCGTGCTTCAAGGTGATGTCTGATGGGAAGACGTGAAGAACTTGCAAAGAAAATACTTGAACTAATGCATCATCCAGATAGAATAAGAAATATCGGAATAATAGCTCATATAGATCATGGAAAAACAACCCTTAGTGATCATTTATTAGCAGGCGCAGGAATGCTTAGCGAAGAGCTTGCTGGACAGCAATTGGTTCTTGATTTTGACGAGTTAGAAAAGATAAGAGGAATAACAATCGATGCATCAAATATTTCAATGATCCATGAATACGAAGGTAAAGAATACTTAATAAATTTAATAGATACTCCTGGACATGTAGATTTTGGAGGAAATGTTACAAGAGCTTTAAGAGCAATAGATGGTTGCATTCTCGTCGTCTGTGCTGTTGAGGGAGTAATGCCTCAAACGGAAACAAATTTAAGACAAGCGTTAAAAGAATATGTAAAGCCTGTTTTATTTATAAATAAAGTTGATCGACTAATAAACGAATTAAAACTAACACCTGAACAAATTCAAAAGAGATTCATAAATATAATTAGAAGAGTAAATGAACTCATAAAAACATTTGCACCAGAAGAGTTTAAAAACAAGTGGTTAGTAAAAGTAGAGGATGGTTCCGTAGCATTTGGTTCTGCTTATCATAGATGGGCTATAAGTTTTCCATTCATGAAAAAATCAGGAATTACTTTTAAAGATATAATAAAAATGGTACAAGAAGGAAAACAGAGAGAACTTGCAACCAAAGCAAAAGTTCATCAAGTAGTTTTAGATATGGTTATAAGACATCTTCCTTCACCATTAGAAGCTCAGAAATATAGAATAAAGAAAATATGGTCAGGTGATTTAGATAGTAAAGATGCGGAGGATTTGATCACATGTAATCCAAAAGGTAAGCTTGCAATAGTTATAACCGATGTAAAAATAGATCCACAGGTTGGTGAGGTATGTACTGGTAGAATATTTTCTGGAACACTTAAATCTGGACAAGAAGTATACTTATGGAACCAAAGAACTAAAACTCGTGTCCAGCAAGTTGGTGTATTTCTAGGTATTGATAGACTACCTACAAAATATGTTCTAGCAGGAAATGTTATAATGATAACTGGTTTGAAAAATGTAATGGCTGGAGAAACTATATCGGATGCAGAAAATCCTATTGCTCCATTTATTGAACTGAAACATTATGCTGAACCTGTTGTAACAGTTGCAGTAGAACCTAAAAATACTAGAGATTTAACAAAGCTTATGGACGTTTTAAAACAAATGGCAAGAGAAGATCCAACTCTTAAAGTTGAAATAGATCATGAAACTGGACAATATTTACTATCAGGTATGGGAGAGCTACATCTGGAAGTAGTACAATACAGATTAAGAAGAAAAGGATTGGATGTAGAATTTTCAAAACCGATTGTTGTATATAGAGAGACTGTAACCACACAATCTCCGGTTGTTGAAGGTAAAACACCTAACAAACATAACAGATTTTATTTCGTAGTAGAACCTCTAGAAGAATCTGTATTAAAAGCATTAATTGAAGGAGAGATAAGTTTAACCAAATATAAGATAAAAGATATTGGAGATGTTTTCAGAAAATATGGTATGAATAGAGAGGATTCAAAAGGTGTTGTTGATGTTTATAACTATAACGTGTTAATAGATGCAACTAAAGGTGTTCAATATCTTAATGAAACGATGCATCTGATAATAGAAGGTTTTAGACAGGCAATGGATGGTGGCCCATTGGCTAGAGAAAAATGTATGGGTATAAAAGTTAAACTTGTTGATGCTGAACTTCACGAAGACTCTGTTCATAGAGGTCCAGCGCAAGTTATTCCAACGTGCAGAGAACTTATAAGACAAGCAATATTGAAAGCATCTCCAATACTCTTAGAACCTAAATTTAGACTTGTAATAACAGCTCCACCAAATTATATTGGTGCAATAATTAGAGAAGTACAATCGAGAAGGGGTCAGATCTTAGATATGAGACAGGAAGATAATACTGCTATAGTAGAAGCAAAGGCACCAGTTGCTGAACTATTTGGATTCGCATCCTCTATGCGTAGTGCAACTGAAGGTAGAGCTTTTTGGAGTACTGAATTTACAGGATTTGAAAAAGTACCGAGTGATCTCCAAATAGAAATTATAAGAAAAATTAGAGAAAGAAAAGGATTATCACTAGAAGAAATAAAAGAACTTGAAGTTTAATTTTTTTTAAATTAATGATGAAAAATCTATATAATAGCATTATAGCGGGTGAATAGGAAATGGCTGAAAAGAAACCACATATAAATGTAGTATTTATAGGACATGTAGATCATGGAAAATCTACACTTGTTGGTAGATTGTTGTATGAAACTGGAAAAATAGATGAAAGATATATCCAAAAATTAAAAGATGAAGCAAAAAAAATAGGAAAAGATACCTTTGAATTCGCTTGGGTAATGGATAAACTAAAGGAAGAAAGAGTAAGAGGTTTAACAATAGACATTAGTCACGAAAAATTTGAAACGGAGAAATACTTCTTTACTATAATAGATGCTCCAGGTCATAGAGATTTCGTTAAGAACATGATAACTGGTGCAAGTCAAGCAGATGCTGCTGTTCTAGTTGTTGACGTTGTTGAAAGAGATGAAAATGGTGACTTAATGCCACAAACAAAAGAACACGTATATCTATCGAAAATCTTAGGAATTGATCAGATAATAGTTGCTATAAACAAAATGGATAAAGTAAATTATGATCAAAAGAAATTCGAAGAAACAAAAAATCTCGTACATAAATTATTAAAAACTGTTGGATATAAAGATGAAAATGTTCAGTTCGTTCCTGTATCTGCTTTATACGGTGAGAATATAGTAAAACCTAGTGATAAAATGCCTTGGTGGAAAGGACCAACATTCATAGGTTGTATTGATAATTTAAAAGTTCCTGATAGACTTGTTAAATTAAGTGCATTGCCTCTAAGAATACCTATCCAGGATGTTTATTCCATTACAGGTGTAGGTACTGTACCTGTAGGAAGAGTTGAAACTGGAATACTAAAGGTTGGTGATAGAGTAGTATTCATGCCTCCAGGAGTTGTTGGGGAAGTTAAGAGTATAGAAACTCATCATACTCCAATACAGGAAGCAAGGCCTGGAGATAATATAGGATTTAACGTTAAAGGTGTCAGTAGAAAAGAAATAAGAAGAGGAGACGTTTGTGGACATATTGATAAACCACCAACAGTTGTAAAAGAATTTACTGCTCAAGTAATAGTTATCAATCATCCAACAGCAATAGCTCCTGGATATACACCGGTATTTCATGCTCATACAGCTAGTGTTGCATGTAGAATAGTTGAACTCATCAGCAAATTAGATCCAAGAACAGGTAATATTGTTGAAAAAGCTCCAAAGTTCATTAAAAAAGGAGAAGCTGCAATCGTTAAAGTAATTCCAACAAAACCTCTATGTGTAGAAAGATTTAGAGAGTTTCCACCTCTTGGAAGATTTGCTATCAGAGATATGGGTATGACAGTAGGTGCTGGTATTGTTATAGAAGTTGTACCAGAAGAAATTAAATTCAAAGCCTAAAAAATTTAATTTTTTTTATATATTTGGTGGTCTTCATGCAAGTAGCAAGAATTAAATTAACTAGTACTAATTATAAGGTACTAGATAATGTTTGTAAACAAATTAAAGAAATAGCATTGAAATTAGGTGTTAGAGTATCAGGTCCAGTACCATTACCTACTAAAAAATTAAAAGTCCATGTAAGAAAAACTCCATGCGGTGATGGTAGCATGACTTTTGATAGATATGAACTAAGAATACATAAAAGACTTATAGAGATAGATGCAAATGAAAGAGTTTTAAGAAGAATAATGAGATTACATTTACCTGCAGATGTCCATATAGAAATGGAGATTATTTCAAAATAATACGCCGGGGTCGCCTAGCGGCTAGGGCGTGGGCCTGGAGAGCCCATGGGGCTTTTGCCCCGCCCGGGTTCGAATCCCGGCCCCGGCGTTATAATGGTTTTAATAATTTTGATAACATATTATCAAATATAAAGTTTAAAGACAATATTATATTTTAATATAATTACAAAATAACTCTTATTGAAAATAAAATTTATAGATTTATGAAATATTTTAAACTTAAAAAGTATATACGAGAAATGATATTAAGAGCACATGTCAAAATTAATGAAAAATTACTAAATATATTAAAAAAAGAATATAAAAAAGAGAACAACATATATGCTAAGATACAATATGAAAACATGATAACATCTGCTGAAATAGCCCAAAAAGAAATGGTGCCAATTTGTCAAGACACAGGAGTGAATTATTTTTATATAAGATTGAGTAAAGATATTAATTTATTAACTATTATTAAATGTATAAAAGAAACAATAAATGAGCTTAACAAAAAATTTCTAAGAGAAAATCTTATGGATCCTCTGAATAAGAGATTGTTAGGAAATACTATTATGTACGATATAGAATGTGTTAATGGAAAAAAATATTTAGATATAACGTATTTACCAAAAGGTGCCGGAAGTGAAAACGTCAGTGGATTATATATGTTAAATCCCGTATATGATATAAACGAAATAATTAACGTTATAATTAATGATGTGAAAAGGAATGCTTTAAAATCTTGTCCTCCTTTAATAGTTGGTATTGGAATTGGTGGAGATTTTTCAAGTGTAACTAAGCTGGCAAGGCTTGCATTAATACGTGGGATTAAATACAATAGCACCAAAAGAATTAAGAGATTAGAAAAATTATTAGAGAGAAGGATAAACGAATTAGGAATAGGACCCATGGGAGTAGGAGGTAGATTAACTTGTATAAAAGTTAATATAGAAATAGAACCTTGTCATATTGCAACATTACCTCTAGCAATAAATTATTCGTGTTGGCCTTATAGGAAATCGAGATTATTATATAAGAATGGAAAGTTTTCAATACGATCCTAATAAGTTAGAGAGAGAATATATAAACGAAACGTCTTGAAATTCGTTATGATTTCATAAGAAAAGCTTACTTATATATTTTCTAAATATAGTTTTTTAAGCATAAGTGCATCTTCTTCTAAATTTGGACTTTCTATTATTAGTAGTCCAGATACATTAAATTCTTTTAAAACTTTAATCAAATCTTCATATTTCATATCCGATTCTTTAAGATTAAGATGTCTCTTTTCACCTGACTTACCGTACTCTATACCAGAAATATGTCCATGAAAATTTTTCAAAGCTTCGTTTCCTAGATGATTTTCAACTTTTTCCAAAATATATTTGAATTCATCATAACTGTTCATTGAATGTGTTCTTGCATGTATATGAGCAAAATCAATACAGGGCATAACCTTATCCAACTCTTGGCATAATCTAATAACTTCATCCAAATCTCCAAATTGTGTAACTTTTCCTGTTGTTTCAACCCTTAAAGTAACGTTATAACTTTCTATCTCTTTTAAAATTTCATTTAATCTAGATTTAACATTTCTATAAACGATATCTTTATCTTCCTTTAAATAATAAGCTGCATGAAAAACTATATCTTTAGCACCACAAATATATCCTATTCTTACTGATTCCAGTATTCTTCTCTTACTTTCTTCAACTTTTCTTTTCTCTTTAGCATTTAAATTTATAAAATAAGGGGCATGAACACTTAGCTTTATGTTTAATTCGTTAGCAACTTGTCTAACTTTTCTGGCATAGTTTTCTTTCATTCTAACACCTTGTACAAATTCTATTTCCATGCAATCGAGACCAAGTTCTTTAACTGTAATTATGCCTGAAATCGTGTCTCTTCTTTTGCTTGAATTTGGAACACCAGCAGGTCCAAATAACAGCAACATTATTCACCTAAAAAATTAAGTAAATTTTATTAGTAAAAAGTTAAAAGTTAGAAAAAAATAATAAATATTATGTTAAAATT
>JALTZH010000154.1:0-1216 GCA_027051265.1 archaeon
GGCTTAAAGCTCACAGGACCTAGAGAGAGTGTAGCATTGCTGAAGAAAAGGATAAAAGTCGATCTCACCAACCCAGTTGTAGTCGAGTATAGAATTAGATTTGACTGGAGAGCTACCTATAGCTATGCTCCTCAAGATCGTAGCCATGCTACGGTAAACATCTTTCTCAATCCTCCATCTCCCACAAGTTCATGGTGGAACGATCCTATAGCAACAGCGATTTATGGTCCAATAAACAACAACGTTCTTACTTTCCTTCATAGTTTTGGACCAAATACAGTATGGGGTGGAAAAGTAGGTGTTGATTCGACAATAGAAGGTAAAAATATTCCACCTAGATCGGCACCTTATCCTCAGGATGGAGAATGGGTTACAGTGAAAGTAAAGATAACAAGAGATGGGTTTGAAGTTACCAGTGTTGGAGATCAAGGCTATTATAGGTATGAAAGATACAACTATAACAACGAGAACCTAAAATATATCGCAATAGGCTTCGGAGATCATCACAAAACAAGGGTTGAGGTTGACTATATCAAGGTTTACTATGAGAAAATCATGCAAAAGCCAAAGCTAAGGTTAACGATGGAATGCGACACTTATTTGAAGCAAGGGGAGATAAGACAGGCTAAATTAGTAATTGAAAACATAGGTGTAACTAGTGCAAAAAACGTAAAGGTAACGATAACCTCTCCATTGCTCGGAAGAAATATCACAAAGGAATACGATACGATACCATCGAAAGAAGCAAAAATGATAACGTTTCAAGTTTCACCAAAAGAAGCTGGTAGGTTCTTAATAACTGCGATTGTAGAATACCAAGATAACGAAGGAAACAGATATGTTAAAACTACTGAAAAAATAATAGAAGTCGAACCAGTTTCAACTGCTCCTGTTCTACCAAATGAAACGATGGAAGAAGAAAAACCAAAGCTAAAGCTATTGATAGAATGTGACAGCTTAATAAAACTTGGAGAAGTGAGAAGTGTAAAGGTAACGATAGAAAACGTTGGAAATGAGGATGCGAGAAACGTAAAGGTAACGATAACCTCCCCACTACTCGGGATAAACATTGAAGATAGCTATGATGCAATCCTATCAAAAGAAGCAAGAACGATAACGTTCAAAGTTGCACCAAAAGAAATAGGTAAGTTCAAAATCGTTGCAATCGTAGAATATCGTGACAATGAAGGAAACAAATACGTTGAAACCGCTGAAA
>JALTZH010000154.1:1316-2875 GCA_027051265.1 archaeon
CAATCGTAGAATATCGTGACAATGAAGGAAACAAATACGTTGAAACCGCTGAAAAAATGATAGAAGTCGAATCTCTTCCAGCTACTTCGGAACAGGTAACTCCAACCAGAGAAACAACGCCTGTAAGAGGGATATGCGGGCCTTCGATAATTCTTCTTATAGCAACGATTACGGGTTTAATTGCATATATGTTGAGAAGGTACGATTAAATCATGAAATTTTCTTAAATTTTTTTTAAATTTTTTCTTTTTTAAACCAAAATCATGAAACTACGTAACTTAAATTTTTAATATAATTATAATGTATGGAATTCTTCAATCGTGAGAAAGAGATTCGTGACCTAATAAACATGATAAAACAAGAACCAAATCTCATCACTTTTATCTACGGACCTATAAACTCAGGAAAAACGGTTTTGATGTATCATTTGGTTGAGAAAATTTTGCCGAAGGAATACGTTGCATTTTACATAAATCTACGTGGCTACTCGATAACGAAACAAGAGGAGTTTTTAAAGGTATTGTTCGAAGTATACGATGAAAATTCGTTTAGGAAAAAATTCGATAGGATTTTGAAGGGATTGGAAACGTATCACAAAGCCATTCCTGTTATCCGAAGCATTTGGAGAGAATTCTTTTTCGGTGAAAAATCCTTCGACGCTTTCAAACATGTGGAAAATTTCCTTCAAGAATTAAACAATAAAGGATTAAAACCAATTATTATATTTGATGAACTCCAAGTTATAAAGGATATCAAAATCAACGAGCTTCTAATATATCGTATCTTCAATCTCTTTATCCGCTTAACGAAAGAGCTTAAACTTTGCCATGTTTTTGCAATCACGTCGGATTCGACTTTCATAGAAAGAATATACAATGAAGCCATGTTACAAGGACGTTCGAGGTATTATCTCGTGGATGATTTCGATAAAGAAACGGTTGAGAAGATATTACGTAGCAAAGGATTTAGTGACGAGGAGATTGATACGGTTTGGAAATACTTTGGAGGCAAGCCAATTTATCTTGTCGAAGCAATACAATCGAAGAAAGTTGGTAGAAATGTTAAGGAATTGTGCGAGGAATTCTATAGGTTGAGGAAGAGTCAAGTGTTAGACATGCTTTACATGCTTAGGAGAGAAGATGCTGAGATGTTTAAGCGAGTAATTGAAGTGCTGAAGAATTTTAAGGATAGAAACGAAGTTGTATACGAGGAAATCACGCCAGAAATTCTTTGGCTCATTAATAAAAACATCCTATTCCTAGAGCCAATGAATAGAATTATCAAACCTCAATCCCATCTCGAACTATTAGCTATGAGAAATATTCTCGAAAAATTCAACGTTTAAATTTTCCTTTCCTTTATATGGAATTCTTCAATCGTGAGAAAGAGATTCGTGACCTAATAAATATAATAAAACAGGAACCAAATCTCATCACATTTATTTACGGACCTATAAATTCGGGAAAGACAATTTTAATACAATATTTCATTGAGAATGTTTTACCAAAGGAATATGTTGCATTTTATATAAATTTGAGGAGGCGTTATGTAATAGATGA
>JALTZH010000155.1:0-9853 GCA_027051265.1 archaeon
TATCATCATCAACGTATATTTCGTTTGTTGTTAACAATACAACGGCATCATTTGTACTTGTATCGTTATCAATTGCGATTAGATTTAACGTTCTGTTGATTGAATCAACGAATATCTCTTTTAACTTTTCGTTCCTAATGTTTGTTATTATAAAACAAAGCATTGTTGCTTCAGATAGATGTGGATTTATCATGCCTGAACCTTTTGCTATTACTATTAAGATGGCATCCTTAAACCTTTCAACAACAATCTTTACCTTCTTGTCTGTAGTCCTAATAGCGTTTGCAAAGGATAAGTAATCGTCATATTTATCTCCGAGATTTATTTTTTCAACAAGATTTTGGATTTTTTTGAGATCAATTCTTTTTCCAATTATTCCAGTAGAAAATATCATAAGTTTTTTTGGATCGATATTAAACTTAGAAGCAACGAGATTGCATATCTCTTCCGCATCTCTATATCCATCTGGAACAAAACAATTAGCATTTCCAGAATTCACTACTATGCCACGTATTTTATTGTTTCTATAAACATCTAACGAATATTTCAACGATTCAGAGATTATTTTATTCTTTGTGATCATCATATGTACAACTAAGTCTTTTTCTGATATTAATACACCTAAACCGTAATTATCTTCTTTGATTCCACCAATAATTATACCTTTTATCATAATATGTTAAAAATTATAATGTTTCTTATGAAACTTAGTATTTACTCGATATCTTTAAAAAACATAAGTAGGAATTCTTTAAGAACTGTTATAGTAATTTTATCTGCAATATTCATAACATTTATAATATCGTTTACATTGATTTCCTCCTCATTAATACAGGGTGCAATAAAAAATATGAACGAGAAATTAGGTGCAGATTTAATTGTTATACCAGAAGGTTCGGAAACAGAAACAAACGAGTTCCTCTTTTTGAATGAGCTGAGAACTTTTTATATGAGTAAAAATATATATGAAAAGTTAAAAAATTATGAAGAAATCGATAAGATTACATATCAGATATGGCTTGTAACGTTACCTTCACTTTGTTGTGGTGTTGCAGATATAGAGGTTATTGCAATAGATCCAGAAACGGACTTTATAATAAAACCTTTTCTTGAAAAAAAGTTAGAATTACTTGAAGGAACTGCATATGCTGGATATGAAGCGTGGTTATCGGTTTTGGGTGGAGTAATTGATACGGCTGTTCTGTACCAAAAGGAATTTAAGATTATAGATAAGCTTGAGAAAACAGGAACAGGTTTGGATTATGCATTATACATTGGGGTTGATGATTTCAGAAAGATTGCTGAGGAAAATCCTTATATAGAAGCAAAACCTGATCAGATTTCTGTAATATTTATAAAACTTAAGGAAGATGTTGATGAAAACAAAGTTATTGAAAAGATTAAAAACGAATTTCCTAATGTTGAAGTATTGAGAAAAAGTGATTTAGGAGAAAATTTAAAGAAAATAATAAGCAGCATATCTTCCTCGTTACTGATTGTAGCCTTAATAATATTTCCTCTATCACTTCTGGTTATACTTAACTTAACATTTATAACAATTAACGAAAGGAAGAAAGAAATAGGAATTTTAAAAGCTCTTGGAGCAAATAATTCTTCTATAATAAAGATACTCTTTATAGAAAATTTCTTCATGGTACTGCCTTCAATTTTAATAGGGTTCTCTCTTGCATTAATTCTATCGTTATTTTTAATACACAGCTATTTAAAAGCATATCTACCAATTTTAAGTATAACCCATTTATTGGAAACGTTAATAATTTCATCTCTAAGTATCATGATAATAATAATTGTTGCGACGATAATTTCTATAAGAAAAATATTTAAAACTGAAACTTTAACTTTGTTAAAAGAGAAAGAATGAACAGAAGAAAGTTTCTTGTAAAAATTGCTAATCTAATTTTTATAATTTTTTCTTTAACACTTTTTTCATCACTTTTCAAAAAGAGAGACATATCGCTTGAAGAATTGAGACAAACAGTTCAATATAGAATCGAATTAGAAGAGATAAAGAGAAAAAAATTTTTGGTTATATATATTAAAAATGATCCAATCTTATTGGTACAATCTAATGATAAGATACAAGCACTTCTGTTACGATGTCCTCATAGAGGATGTACGTTGTATTTAGATAGAGAGAGAAAATTGATATCCTGTCCATGTCACGGTTCTTTATTTGATTTAGATGGAAAAAGATTAAGAGGACCAGCACCAACCGATTTAAGAAAAATAAATTATAAAATCAAAGATAAATTTTTATACATATACTTTACTTAATTTCTAAAATATACTTTTTTAAAAAATTCCCATAACAATTATGATGGTATATTTTGTATCCTCAAGAGTTAAAAATTACTTGGAATGGTGGCAACCTGATAAGAGTTTACTAACAAAACTGGAAAAATTATTCTTTGAGGCTGGTTTTGATAAAATCTTAAAGGGCAAGGTTGGAATAAAACTTCATTTTGGAGAATATGGAAATGTTCATTATATAAGACCTGTATTTGTTCATAAAATTGTAGAGATATTAAAAGAACTAGATTTAGAACCAGAATTGATTGAAACATGTGGTCTAGGTGCAATAAGTAGAAGAAGTACTGCAAAAAAACATCTTGAAGTTGCAAAAAAACACGGATTCTGTGAGCATTGTCTTGGAGTAAAAATAAATATCATAGATGGAGAATATGGTCTAGATTTTATCGAATATAAAGGTACTTATATAGCAAAAGGATTAAAAAACTATGACTCATTACTGATAATGTCTCATGTAAAGGGACATGTACAAGCTGGTTTTGGAGGTGCTATAAAAAATATAGGTCTTGGATTGGTTGCAAAACCTAGCAAATATTATGTACATTTTGATGGATATCCAAAGATAAACGATGATAAATGTATTAAATGTAACTCTTGTATTAAAAGTTGTCCTGTAAATGCTATTGAAAATTATAAGATAATTGAGAACAAATGTCTGAAATGTAATGTTTGTGTAGATGTTTGTGAAAAAAAAGCAATTGAAGTAAAACCAGTGGATAACATTACACTCAATAAGAGAATTGTAGAGAACGTAAAGAACGTTCTCGAATTTTTTGGAAAGGAACATGTAGTTTATATAAATTTTTTGTTAGATATAATTCCACACTGTGATTGTCATCCGTTTTCTGATATTCCAATAGTTCCAGATATTGGTATACTGGCATCTAAAGATATCGTTTCAGTAGATAAAGCGTCAATAGATTTAATAAACAATACCTTTGGCATAATTGGAAGCTCTATAAGTTTATCGAACATTAAGAAAGGGGAAAAGAAATTTATAAACCCAAATACGAATTATGAGATACAGATTGAATATGCCCATAGAATAAAGCTTGGAAATAAAAATTACACATTAAAGATTTTAGAAGAATGAGATTTACTATATTAAACATTAAATTTTTTAACAGATTTCTGATATCAAGCAAATCGAGATATGATTGAGATTTAAGATTTTTTCTCGGATCAGCAAATAAGATGTTTTTTCAATGAGAAATTGGATCGTTAGAACGATTTCTTTATATTTAAGAAAATTTCTTTCACCGAATTACTTATTAAACCATTTAATTATTTTCTAAATTTTTTCTTGTTCAACTTTTCCCTCTATAAATGATCTTCTCTAACTGTTCATATCTTATCTCATAAAATTTCTCACATAATTCCTTAACATCTTGAATCAGAGGTGATTGCGAAGACGTGACATAGTTTGAGTTCTTTCGTTAATCTTATGATAGGTTGAAGATGCGGTAGATTAGAGGTTCGTTGACCTTGATATCTTTTATGTCTTGCTTTATAATGTTTAACAAATTAATAATGAAATCAACAATTACAATAGATAAGGAACTTAGTAGAGAGCTTGAGATTTTAAAAGGTTCAAAGACTTGGAATGAATTCTTAAAGGAACTTCTTGTTGTATATAAAGAGTATAAAAACAAAGAAACTTAAAAAAGAGATAAAAAAACTCTATGAACTTGTTGATATTGAAAAGGTAAAAAAAGGTTTAAAATTAAGAAGATATGATATTATATTGATATGAATATCCTATAGAATATTTTAAGAAAAGAGAAATTGAAAAACTCATTGGAAATTCTATCTCAATAATCACTTTAATAGAATTTTTAAGAGGAGCTAAAAATCCAAAGATCGTGAAGAAAATTTTAGAAGAAATTTATGTTATAAATTTTGGATAATGATATCATTATAAAATATGTAGAAATTTATCAGAAACTTAAAAGAAAAGGAGATATCCTTTCAGATTCTGATTTATTAATAGCTTCTACATCAATAGCTAAAAATCTACCACTATTAACAAAAAACGTAAAACATTTTAAACGATTGATAAAATTTGGTCTAAAACTTTTTAAATTATAAACCTTTACAAGCCATATTAAGCGAACGTGCACAGATTAGTTTGAGTAAAGTGGATTAATTTTGATTGGAATTCAAGAATTAGACATATAAATTTTTAGGAAGAGAATATTAATCACATTCTCATACATCTTTGTATATTTCTCTTTTCAACTTGTTTAATAAATACGTTAATCTACTCCTGACTTCTCCAATAGCTTTTTCTCACAATGTTCTTTGATACTTTTATCTATCTTATTTACTTGTATTATCTAACTATATACCGGTTTACAAACGTCACTAAGAAAGCCTCACTTTTTAGTATGAGGATGAATCGTGAAACTTTGGAGGAGTAATGGCTTTTAACCACGGTTAAGACATTTAAGCATCCTATTAATGAACTCAGCTGATTTGTACTAAGGTTATCAGTAGGAATATTATGCTCATTTTTGCATAATTATTTTTACATAACTATACATAAACGTTTCGTATGCTCATAGAGATATTGTAGACTATTTGTTTATTTGAGGAATTGGAGTAACTTGATAATTACGAAAAATCTTTTTTTGAAATTTTAAAAAATTTATTTTGTCGCGAAAAAATTTGTCTCAATGACGGGATTAAGCCTTGAGAGATCTTGAGCATCCTAAAATGGGTGCCCTCAGTAGTGAGCACAACTGCCTCCTATGATGCACTGATAAATTTAAATGACGTGCTGAGGAAGAAGCCCGTGCACATATCTAAATTCCTTAAAATTTAGTGCACGAGCAACCACTTACTTTATCTACACTACTTTATCTTTTGTCAAAATCATCCACGAGATAATATTTTGCTCTATCTTATAGCATGGCTTTGTTGTAAATTTTTCGATGAAAGTTGAGTCAAAGGTTATTGTGAAGACATGGCAGAGTTTTAGTTCTTTAATTAGATTAATGAAGAAGTTTTTCTTAGATTTTTTGTATTAAGCTCTTTTTCGTTTTATATATCTTTTATAAAAATAGCAAATAAATAAGTTTTTAAATTTTCTATATGAATTATACGGCAAAAGATATAGAGGTTCTGGATAGTATTGAAGGTATAAGAAAAAGACCCTCAATGTATATAGGCAGTGTTGATGAGCAGGGATTTCATCATTTGATATTCGAGGTTATTGACAATAGTATAGATGAAGCATTGGCAGGATATTGTAACGAAATAAGAGTTATAATTAATGAGGACAATTCAATTACAGTATTAGATAATGGTAGGGGGATACCGGTTGATATACATCCAAAATTTAAGAAACCTGCCGTAGAAATTATATTCACGCATTTACATAAAGGTGCAAAATTCAGTAATAAGATTTACAGGATAAGTGGTGGCTTACATGGTGTTGGATTAACTGTTGTTAACGCTTTATCTGAATTTTTAATCGCCGAAATATACAGGGATGGAAAAGTTTATAGATTGGCTTTTAAGAAAGGAAAATTAGTGGAATCGTTAAGAGTTGTAGGAAAATCAAAGAAGAGAGGAACAAAAATTACGTTTAAACCAGATAAAGATATATTTAAAAACGTGAATATAAATTATGATTTGGTAAAGAATAGATTGGAAGAGTTATCTTATATTCTTGGTGATACGATTAAAATTTATCTCGAAGATAAGAGGCTAAATAAGAAGGAAATCATTAAAAATAAGAAAGGTATTATAACAATTATAGAGAAACTATCGAAGAATAAATCCCTTATGTTTAATCCAATACATTTTAAAGTAGAAAAGGACAACAAAAAATTAGAAGTAGCATTTTCTTATATAGAAAATGCTGAGGAAGAGAAAATAATAAGTTTTGTAAATACTATAAGAACAAATGAGCATGGAACACATGTATCAGGATTTAAATATGGATTAACAAGAGCTTTGAACAAGGTTGCAAAAGAGTTAAATATACTTAAAGGAGATAATTTAACGGGTAGAGATATAAGAGAAGGTTTAATAGCAGTAATCTCTTTATTTATACCAAATCCAAGTTTTTCTGGACAAACTAAAACAAAGTTAACAAATCCTGAAATTAAAACATTCGTAGAAAATGAAATTTCAAAATACTTGGAAAGATTTTTCTTAGAAAATAAAGATATAACCAAAAGGATCGTTGAAAAGGCGTTAATATCTAAAGAAATCAGAGAAACTCTTAAAAAGAAAAAAGAAATGATAAGGAAACGTTTTGAGAAAATATTACTTCCAGGAAAGCTTGCTGATTGTACAGAGAAGAATATAGAAAAGAGGGAATTATTTATAGTTGAAGGTGATTCCGCAGGAGGATCTGCAAAACAGGCAAGAGATAGAAGGTTTCAAGCAATATTACCCATACAAGGAAAAATTTTAAACGTAGAGAAAACGAGATTCACGAAAATACTGGAGAACAAGGAAATAAAATCAATACTTACAGCAATAGGAACAGGTGTTGGAGAAGATTTTGATATAAATAAATTAAGGTATGGAAAGATAATAATAATGACAGATGCAGATGTCGATGGTATGCATATCAGAGCTTTGCTTCTAACGTTATTCTATCGTTACATGAAAAAACTCATAGAGGAAGGAAGAGTGTATGTTGCAAAAACTCCGCTGTATAGAGTTAGAATAGGAAATGAAGATCACTACGTATATACAGATAAAGAACTCAACGAATTGTTAAAGAAATTTAGTGGGAAAAACATTCTTATTCAAAGATTTAAAGGTTTAGGAGAAATGAATCCTGAACAACTATGGAAAACGGCTATGGATCCGAGGAGTAGAATTCTGTTGAGAATAACAATCAAAGATGCTAAAGAAGCAGAGGAGCTCGTTACCAAATTAATGGGAGAAAACACATCACATAGAAAAGATTTCATAAAGAAATTCTCAAAACATGCTAAAAATCTCGATATCTGATTTAAAATGTTTTAATATAAGATTCTATATTTTCGTACCATTTATTTTCGTTAAAATTTATTTCCAGGAATGCAGCAAATCTATTGAAATAAGGTTTTCCTTTCCTAGAAAATATCGTTAAAACTTTTTTACCATGATTAAACTTATAACCGTTTGAACACGCTTCATGACCTCTGATCAAAATTTTTGTATTGGAAATTTTAAGTGCATGTTTTGTTACGATTTCTCCAAACAAATATCCTGCTCCTCTTGGGTTATGTATATAAAAATCAACATCATCTGTTGGATCGTTCCAAAGAATTTGTTCGAGAAGTTTTTCGCTCGGATTTCCAACCTCAAAATATTCAAAGATGCTATCCTTTAAATCAACGGGTAATCCACCATGAAGCAAAATTGCCGAATCTTCGATCAATATTGTATAAGGTAGCTTTTGAAATACATCCAAAAATTTTTTATATAGAGAGATCCAGTCTTTAAATCTTATTAAATGCATGGGAAAATCGTGAGGATATGGTTCTAAACCAATTAATGGTTCATGATTGCCTCTCAATAAAAATACTTTGTCTGGATATTTAATCTTCAACAAAAATACCGTTATTATAGATTCCAACTGGTGATCACCACGATCTATATAATCTCCAAGAAAAATAATCCTATTATTTTTAGTATTCTCTATTATATATTTAAGACTTGTAAAATCTCCGTGAATATCACCAACTATTGTGTACGTGTCTTTTTTTAATACGAGAAATTTTTCCTCCTTATCTAGTATAGATGTAATCTCATCGAGTAATTTTTTTAATTCGGCTTCGTTTTCCATGCATTCCTCAAGCGTTACATAATCTATTTCTAACATAATAGAAAATAAATAACAAAAATTATATCTTATATCTTTTTATTTTTTTGCTGAAATCTTTAGGCATATATATATCTTTAATGTACTTTAATCTGTTTAGTTTTTTGAGTTTTTCATAAATCATAACCCATACACACTTTCGATCTTTGATAACTTCACACATACCGTTATTAACACCACCACATGGTCCATTGAGCATTGATTTTGGACATAACGATATAGGACAATATTGCGTGAGGTGTAATATACAGTTACCACATCCAAGGCAATATTCTTCGAAAACTCTTTCATCATTATTCTTTATACCCATGAAAACCGTATCATTTGCAGGAACTATGTATAGATCTATATGTCTCGCCATGTTTTGAATTCCAACACCACATGCTAGAGAGACGATAGCATCAACATCTTTTAGATCTTTCACTGTTAATTCTTTGTCAATACCTTTACAGTTCTTGAGTAATGTATCCAAATAATCTACTCCTTTTATCAACGAGCATTGTCGTGGAATCATTGCTTTTATGACGTTCTTGTTATGTTTCTTAATTTTTTCGGCAAGCTCTATTGTTTCTTTTCTACCTCCTTTGTTATAAAACGTAACACATCCACCACATCCAACTACGAGTATTTTATTGAAGTCTTTAATTGTATCCATTACTTCATCAAATTTCTTTTCCTTTACAACTATCATAATTAATGTTAATTTTTTGTTTGTTTAAAGGTGAAATTATGGGCGATATGGTTATATGTGGATTTTGTGGAAGAACATTTCCAAGACGAAGAGCCATTATAACTTACAAAGGTTTTGTTGCAAGTGATCCCTTCCTAAAAACTGTAATAGGTAAGGATAAGATAACCATTGGACTATCACGTAAGGTTTATGTATGTCCAAAATGTGCTAGATTTTATGGTATAAGAGGAAGACGTGCAGAAGATTGAACAACAGTATATTAATTTACTTTCTTTTGTTAAATAGCTTTATCTTTCTATGAGATAAATAAGGATGAGCGTAATTTGATGTTAACTTTATTAATTTTAAATGTAATATATAGCGGCGTAGGGTAGTCTGGTCTATCCCGCCGGGCTCATAACCCGGAGATCGGCCGTTCAAATCGGCCCGCCGCTATTAATATTTTTCATAAACAATCGTTTGAAGATAATATGATATAAAAACGTATAGAAAAGATAAACGTCGAATGAAACGGTTATGATGTATTTCTTCTAAATTCTCTTTTTAAATATCTTTCATATGCAAGCTCTTTATCATGTTTAATCTTTTCTATTTTTATATTAGATGGTGTTAATATTATATAGTTTGATTCGTTAAGCTTTGCAATATCTCCATTAATCTTGTTGATTAAGGTTTTTAATTCTTTTTCAATAAACGACCTTTCATTCTTGTTTGTGATATCGCTTAAGTTTATAACCATTATAAAACCGTTATATAATTCCTTCGAGACATCACCAATATCTCTATAACCTTTAATCTTCATCGCTTTTATACCTTTTACTTTTGTTTCGGTATTCTTATGTTCTTTTATATCAACCAAGACATAATCATTTAATGATCTCTTATTATTTACATTTCTATCTCTTCTTAATTTATCCAATAGGAATTTTATCATGTAAGACCACCTTAACCGTAATTTTATGTAATTATTAAAAATATTGTCAATTCTTCATATATAAAGT
>JALTZH010000155.1:9863-12952 GCA_027051265.1 archaeon
TTTCCATCTAAAAATAATATAGGAACTAAAAAATTCCAACATAATTTAATTTTGTTTCTATTGTTCTAAAAAAATTCTGTAGGGAAAAGTTCTTCCATTTCAGGTTAAAAAAATTTAAACTTAGGAGTATATAATAATTATGGAATTACCTGGTGGTGTTTATATCTTATACTATTTTATATGTAAGAGAAAATTATGGTTCTATGCGAATAAGATAACGATGGAACATGAATCCGATTTGGTTGAAATTGGTAAATATATTGAGATGTTTTACAAAGAAGAAAAAGGAAGAAAAGGTACTATTATAATAGATAGAATTTCTCCAGATATATTGGAGAGGAGTGAAGACTCTGTTATAGTTTATGAGATAAAAAAATCTAGTAAAGTAAAGAACGCTGCAAAATGGCAACTCAAATATTATCTATGGTATTTGAAAAGTAAGAAAGGTCTCAAAGTTAAAGGAAAACTTTTAGTACCAGAAAATTCCGAGGAATATACTGTAAATCTCTCAAAGGATGATGAAAGAATTTTAAAAAACGTTTTAAAAGATATAAAAAGAATAAAGAACATGAACAAACCACCTCCAGCAATTAGGAGAACGTATTGTAAAGTATGTGCTTATAGAATGATTTGTTGGGAGAATTACTTTTAATTTAATAAATAACAAAAACTTCTCATCTCCTCTTTAAGAAGCTTTGCTTTTTAAGGCAGAGAGATTAAACATTTCCATACCTTTTTTAGCTATATTTACGGGAGCGTTCAAATCTCTATCCAATATTAATTTGCATTTTTTCTCTAAATGCTAATTAAGAATAAGAATACCCTAACTGTGTCCGATAACACTAAAAAACCGTTGCATATTGTGGTGTGATATACTCCCTGTGGGAACCCTTACCACTCATGACAGTTAGGAGGTCAGATTCAACTTATGAGTAAATAATTCGTATATTAATAAATTTTTATTACATTAAAATAAGAATCTCTCTCAATTGGTTTTAAACCAAGATCTTTTATAATATTAATAAATTCTTCCCTATGTATATAATTTTTAACTTTATTTTTTATTATATATTCATTATAAACACTACCTCCTAAATCATTTGCTCCATAATATAGTGAGAATTTTGATGTTTCGAGTCCCAATGTAATCCAGTATGCTGTTATGTTCTTAAAATTGTTTAATACTATTCTTGAAATTGCAATTGTGAAGAGATCATCATACAACGTGGTTTCTTTTACTTTAATTTCCGTACCTTCTGGTTTAAATTTTAACGGCAGGAATGTAATGAAACCGTTTGTTTTCTCTTGAAGTTTCTTCAATTTCAGCAGGTGATCAATTCTATGATGTATTTCTTCAACATGACCATACAGCATTGTTGCATTGCTTTTAATTCCTAAACGGTGAGCGGTTTCATGTATTTCTAACCAAGTATCGCTGTTAATTTTGTTTGGACATATCTTTTTTCTTATGTTATCATCAAGTATCTCAGCACCTCCTCCTGGAATTATATCAAGACCCGCGTCCTTTAGTCTGAGTAATGTTTCTTTATAACTCATCCCAAACTTTTTGGAAATAAAATCTATTTCAACAGCGGAGAATGCTTTTATAATCAAATTCGGAAACCGTTTCTTTATTTCTCTAAGTAATGTTTCATAATATTCGAATTCTAAACTCGGATTTAATCCTCCAACGATGTGAACCTCCCGTATATTATATCTTCTATAATATAAATTTATCTTTTCTAATATTTTCTTAACGTCATATGTATAGGAATCGCTTCCCCTACTATAAAAACTACAGAGTTTACATCTATTTATACATATATTTGTATAATTTATATGTTTATTTATTATAAAATAAGCGGAATTGCCATGGTATCTATTTTTTATTTCATTAGCAATATATGAAAGTATAGATAAATATTCGGGTTTTAAATATTTTAGATAATGATTTTTGGTGATTTTTTCGTTGTTTAACACCTTGTAATAGAAATCATCAAAACTATACTCCTTCAAAATATTTATCATATATCCCTAACGAAGATTTAAGATTTTAAAAACTTTTATTAGCTCCTCATAATGTAGCTGACCACTCGCTGTTGGTTTATCAAAATATCCGTAAACAATAACTGAACCAAAATATGGAAAAATAATTCTGGTTATTTTACCAAGTTCTCCCATACCTAAAAGGCAGAGATTTCTATCTTTATCTTCTATTAATACTTCTAACATTTCAATAATATCTCTCGTATTATTTATTTTAGTTGCGATTTTACATATATCTGCACCGAGATTTCGTTCTCTATCTATTATGTCCTTTAAACTTTTTTTGCTTGGTGTTTTAGAAAAATCATGATATGAAATTATAATATCAGTATTATAGTTTCTAGCTTCCTTAATTAAATCCTTGATATATTTTGTTTGTGTTGATAGCTCTATATCTATCAAATCAACATGTTTTATCGCTTCTTTTAACAGTTTAATTCTTAACGTTTCTTCCTTTTTAAAAAAGCCACCTTCCTTACTGGATCTTAACGTAAATATCGTTGGTATTTTGGTTTCAACGTTTCTCAGCAACTCGTATATATCGTTTTCATCCTTTAAATAATCAGCTCTTATCTCTATTAAATCAACGTTCTTTACTTTGGAAATTTTCTCAATGAATCCCTTTAGAGTATTATCCTGGATTGATACACATATACTAGGTATTCTTGGTAAATTCACAAATCATCCCTCTACCAATTCCAATAAATAAATAAGGATATTAAAAACTAACATTAAACTAATAATTTAAGAAATTCCGAGACAGCTTTATCCAACATTCCATCGTGATTTTCTATTATTTTAACAGTCGCACCTGTTACCATAGCATACGCAACAGCTACTGCACGATTCATTTCTTGATGAAGTTTTAACTCCTTTTCTTCTTCAACATCTCTGTATCTCGTTTTATCTTTTTGTCTTCTTCTTATAATTTCATCGGGATTTGCTTCTATTAAAACAATTATATTCGGCTTCAATTCCTCTAAGACCCATATTGGTAATCCAGGTAAATAACCTTCTGGAGTTTTTATCAAACAATGTGTATC
>JALTZH010000156.1 GCA_027051265.1 archaeon
ATAGTACAAGATTAACTGAAGAAGCTAGAAAAAACTCTATTTATGCTATGATAGATGCAGGTTTAAATATTAGAGATGTAGATTTTCTATACAGAAAACTTAGTGAGATAATAAAAAGATACGGATCAAATTATCCCAAACATTATGATAAGTTGTTAGAGGAACTTAATCTAAGATGGGATCCCAAAATAATAGCTGCAGCAGTAGTTGCGTACGAAAAAACAAAACATGCTTATCTCAAACCCTATCCTGGTGTAATTTCTACATTGATTGAATTAAAAAAACGTTACAAACTTGGAATCATAAGTAATGGACTTGCTGTTAAACAATGTGAAAAGCTCGTTCATATGAATATACATAATTTTTTCGATTATATAATAATATCCGAATTGGTTAAACATGAAAAGCCAAGCCTTGAAATTTTTAGAATCGCTCTTAATATTGCTGATGCTAAACCAGAAGAATCTGTAATGGTTGGAAACAATCCTGTTGAAGATATTGAACCCGCTAAAAAACTTGGGATGATTACTATAAGGATAAGAAGAGGAAAATATAAAAACTTGGAATCGAATGCAGATTTTGAAATAGAAAACTTTGATGAAATCTTAAACGTTATAAAAATTATCGAAAGAAAGAAATAATAGAGTTGATTAAAAACTTCTTCTTTTCAATAGATTAAGAATTCTTACGAGTTTTTTTTCAATTGAATTTTTCTCACGAAAACCCTGCATTCCATACAATACATATCCTTTATAATATATAACAAAACTTGGCGTTACAAATATACTGTTTTTTATAAGAAGTTCTAAATGTTTTTTTGCATCAATATATGCGAATCTTATTTTATCACCGTATTTTTTTTCCAAATCTTCTATAATTGTTAGAAACTCCTTACAAAATATATTGTTACTTAAAAAACATAAAAATAGTGGTTTATCTGAATTTATTTCCTTTTCGTAATTGTTTGGATTTATTTCTATCATTTTTCTTCAAATATTATTGCATTTCCTACCAAATCGTGTATACCGCCAACTGTTATCAATTCTCCAGTTTCTTTATTTTTAATTTCATAGTATTTTACGACCAAAGGAAGTTGCGCTTTATCAATTGCACATGGAGCAGCTAAATAATTGACACCATGTTTTTCTACGACTTCTTTTAGTGCCGAAGCTCTTGGTTTTGCTCCTAACATTCTTAGTTCCATAAGTTCTTCAGTTAAAAGACCACCGCCACCACCACAGCAGAAAGTTCTTTCCATGATCGTATCCTCTCTCATTTCATAGAATTTTTCGACAGAAGATTTTAGAACATATCTAGCATCTAATATCAGTTTGGGTGAAGCTCTTGCATAATTGCATGGGTCATGTAAAGTTACAATTTTATCATTATTCTTACTTTTATCAAGTTTTATAACATCTTTTTCTATAAAGTTTCTAGTAAATTCTAGTATATGCATTATTTTGAAGTTAGGACTATGAAAAGCTTCCATGAAGTTATAATGAGCTCTCCATGCATGACCACATTCTCCAAATATTACATATTTTGCATTCATTTTTTCAACCTGTTTGATTATACGATATTGAATCTCTTTTATATCTGCATAACTTAAAAATATACCAAAAACTGCTGCTTCTGAAGCAAAGGGAGAAAATGCCCAGTTTATATTTCTCTTCTTGGCAACTACGTTGAATACTTTCATAACACCTATCGTTGTATCAACGTTAGTGAATAGATCAGCCGATGGTGGAACGTATAATATATCTGCTTTTTCTTTTATCTCAACAAATTCATAGCTACCAGATTTTACATCGTCGATTTCTTTAAGTAATCGTTCAGCTTCTTCTTTTCTATCCGGAGCTTTTGTTACGATTTTGTTTATAAACTCCTCGTATAGTTCTTTATTTATAACGACTGGGACTTTTAATGTTATTCCTTCTAAATCTTGAACATCTGCAGCAAAGAATTCTAAACTATCAACGAAAGCTTTTGGAGGGATTCCTAAATTGTTTCCATAGATATGTACCTTTGCTATGACTTCAGTTATGTACTTCGTAGCTAATCCAGCAGCTGCTAGAGCTTCTCTTGCTGCCATCGTAACTTCAGCGGTATCAATTCCAAACGGACAAAATATGCTGCATCTCCTACATTCAGAGCATTGATAGAAATATTTATACCATTCTTCATTTAAAATTTTTTCCGTTAAATCTTTAGCACCAGCTAGGCTTCCAAAGATTCTACCACCAATACTAAAATATCTTCTGTATATTTTTCTAAGCAACTCAGCTCTTCCTACAGGTGTGTTGTTTGGATCCTGAGTTCCTAAATAATAATGACATTGCTTTATACATGCACCACATCTTACACAAATATCCATGAACATTTTAACACTTCTTCTTTCTTCAGCCAATTCCTTCAGTCTTTTTAAGACTCTCTTGATGGCTTCTTCACCTTTAAGAGGGGGATATGGTATAGGATAAGCGATGAGTTTTAAATCTTTTTCATGAGCTTTATGGCATTCATATTTTGAAGCAGCATTTGGTATAGGATTAACATCATACAGCGTTTCAATATTTGCTTCAGCTTTTCTTTCAGGAAGCTCGGCCATGTTTTTCACCTCATTCAAATTTTTTTGTATGGGATTTCGTACTTAAATAAGACGTTTTTGTTGGTGTTATCCAAGCTCCAAACAAGTGCATAAGCTTGCTGAAGGGGAAATAAATCAGAAGGATCAGTACAAGAGTGTAATGAACCCAAAATACTGGATATGGTGGCATTTCAATAGGATTGAACGTTAATATACCTACAACATAATT
>JALTZH010000157.1 GCA_027051265.1 archaeon
ATATAAAGGCTTTAATTATAAATTATAACTCTTTAAGATTTTTATCATGTTTTTATATATTCTTAATTAGAATAAAAATTCTTTTAAATTTTTCAATATTTTTATTATATATTTCAAAAAGATTTATTCTGAATTTTTTATTTATAGGATTTTACAAAACATCACTAAGAAAGTCTAGTTTTTAAAAGCAGGGATGAATTAATGAAAATTTGCGATAAGTCTTTATCGTAGTGAAATTCTTAAATATCATTAAATATAGGTTTAAATATAGTTCTTTATTAATATAAATTTTATTTTTAAGTAACTTTAACCTCCATATACTGTAATAGAAGAGTAAAAGAGTAATAATAACTGAATATTATTCTTATAGAAATCTCAATTTATGAAAGTATAAAAAACACAAGTTAAAACAAATTTAGTTATCTATAAATATTATGATTATGAAAGTTTTAATTATAGATAATTATGATTCGTTCGTATATAACATTTATCAATACGTTGGTGAACTTGTTTCATCGGTTATCGTAAGGAGAAACGATATTCAAACGAAGGATGTAAAAAGAATATGCCCTGACAAAATAATTATAAGTCCAGGACCAAGTGTTCCACAAAATGCTGGAAATACTATTGAAATAATAAAAACGTTCTATGAGGAAATTCCAATTCTAGGCATATGTCTTGGACATCAAGCTATAGGTGTAGCATTTGGATGTAAAATTAGAAAGGCGAGAAAGATAATGCATGGAAAAGTCAGCAACATATATCATAAAGGGAAAGGTATTTTGAAAGGAATTCAGAATCCATTTATTGCTACTAGATATCATTCCTTAGTTATAGATGATAAAGATTTCAACAACGATGCCTTAGAGATTGTTGCATATAGTATGGATGATAACGAAATAATGGCAGTTCAACACAGAAAATATCCTGTTTTTGGAGTTCAGTTTCATCCAGAATCTATATTAACAATGGTTGGAAAAGAGATACTAAAAAATTTCTTATTTGATAGATATTAAATAAAATATATTTAATTAAAAATTTTTAAAACCATTTTGATATTTTTTTAATATTTTTTATTGAAGGAAAAATTTTAAACGAATAGATTACAATCACATTGATCATTCACAAGAGGTGATATATATGAAGATATGGCTTATTGGAGCCTATGGTATTGTTTCAACAACCGCAATGGTTGGTATGAAAGCAATTGAAAAAGGAATTTCAAGTAAAATAGGATTGGTATCAGAATTGCCACAGTTTAAAGATTTAAATAAATATGTACCACTGAAAGCTGAATTCGGTGGTCATGAAATAAGATTACAGTTCAAAAATGCTTACGAAGCAGCATTGGATAATTGGAAACAAAACAGACATTTCGATTACTATTATCTTGAAGCAACAAAAGATGAGTTGGAAAATATCGTAGCAAAAAAAGGAACAGCTTTAAACTGTGGACGGGGTGTTAAAGAACTTGGTGATATAACAGTTCTAGAAAACGATGGATTAACATTAAGAGAGATTGCAGATAGATTGATCGAAGATATAAAGGAATTTGCTGATGATGAAACTGTTGTCATTAACGTAGCTTCAACAGAACCTCCAGTACCATATAATCCCGAATATCATTCTACAATAGAAGGCTTTGAAAGAATGTTGGATGAAAATAAACTGGAATATTGTTCAGCTAGTATGTTGTATGCTTATGCAGCAATTAAACTTGGATTACCGTATGCAAATTTCACACCAAGCACAGGTTCAAGTATACCAGCGTTAAAGGAACTAGCTATTAGGAATCGAGTTCCTCATGCAGGAAACGATGGAAAAACAGGAGAGACTCTTGTGAAAACAACTCTTGCACCAATGTTTACATATAGAAATTTGAGAATACTTGGATGGATGTCCTACAATATTCTTGGAGATTTGGATGGTAAAGTTTTAGCATGTGAAGAGAATAAGAAGAGCAAAGTAATTTCAAAGGATAAAGTTTTAGAGAAGCTAATGGGATACTCTCCTTATACTATAACGGATATAAACTTTTTCCCAAGCCTCGTCGATAACAAAATAGCCTTTGACTTCATACACTTCGAAGGATTTCTTGGAACAAGAATGAAATTCTACTTTGTTTGGGATGGAATAGATGCAATAGTTGCTGCTCCTTTAATAATAGATTTAGCGAGATTCCTATTACTTGCAAAGAAGAAACAGAAATACGGAGTTATAAAAGAACTCGGTTTCTTCTTCAAGAGCCCTATGGAATCAGATAACGTAAACACGCATAAACAGTTCGAAGAACTGATAAAGTGGTATAACACGTTGATTTAATTTTTTATTTTTATTCTTCTTTAAAATTAGGGTTTCATTTTTATAAACCTAAAATACTCTTGCTTATTATGCATCATGAACATCATAAATGTATAATTGAAACAGGAAAAATAAATATCGTATTGGTAGGTAATCCAAACGTAGGTAAATCTGCGATATTTAATCAAGTTTCTGTTAAAAAAGCAACCGTATCAAATTATCCTGGAACAACTGTTGAAATATTTTCTTCTAGAATAAAAACGTTTGAGAATAGTGTTATAATAGATACGCCTGGAGTATATAATCTATTTAAGGTTGGTAGTGAAGATGAAAAAGTAACTAGAGAATTCTTACTCAAGTATGATGTGGATAGAATAGTTTTAGTTATTGATTCGAAAAATTTAGAAAGAGGTATTTATTTGTTGCTACAATTACTTGAACTAGAAGTGCCGATCGTTGTATCGTTAAACATGTTTGATGAAGCTTCAAGAAGAGGTATAGATATCGATGAAAAAAAATTGGAAGAAATTTTTGGGATAAAATTCATTAAAACCATTGCAACGGAAGGCTATGGGTTGAAAAGTTTGATTGATACGATAATGAAGATCAAGGATACGAGTAAAAGGTTCATGATAAAATATCCAGAAGAATTTGAAACCAAAATTAAAGAAGTAGAAGAATTGTTGGTTGGATTTAAACATAGAAGATTTTTGGCAATATGTTGCTTGTTGGATTTTGAGAATATTAAGAATATTTTGGAAGAAAAATTAGACAGTAACAAAATTAAAAAGATAGAGGAATTATCAAAGGGTAAAGATTACGATATAATCGTTTATAATACTTTAAGGAAAAACGTTAACAGAATATTAAAACAAGTTGTGAAGAAAAGAAAGATTGAACATAAAAGTTTATCTGAGAAAATAGACAGCTATTTGTTACATCCTGTATATATTATACCAACAATATTTTTAACATTACTTTTTCTTTACTATTTTGTTGGAGTTTTTGGAGCAGGAATTTTGGTTGATTTTTTAGAAGAAGATATTTTTGGAGAAAAAATAAACCCATATGTTACAGAGCTCTTTAAAAAATATATAGGAAATAACATCATAACAGATTTATTTGTTGGAGAATATGGAATAATAACTTTTGCACTAACATATGCGTTTTCGATAATTCTTCCCGTCGTTACAACGTTCTTCATAGCTTTCAGCATATTAGAAGATTCCGGATATTTGCCACGTTTGGTTAGTTATCTTCATATTCTTTTCAAAAAGATAGGGTTAAGTGGAAAAGCAATAATTCCAACAGCGTTAGGATTCGGATGCGTTACAATGGCAACGATAACTACAAGAACTCTTAGTACAAAAAAAGAAAGAAAAATTCTAACATTCTTACTAGCATTAACAATACCTTGCTCAGCTCAACAAGCTGTTATACTTGCTTTAATTATCGGTTTAGGTTTTAAAGTACTGGTTGGTTGGATGTTAACGATAATCCTCGTATATTCATTTTTCGGATATGTTCTTAGTAAACTTATAAGAACAGAAGAGCGTTCTTATTTCATTTACGACTTACCACCACTGAGATTGCCTCTTATTTCGAACGTTTTACTTAAAACATACCTAAGACTTAAATGGTATATAACTGAGGTTGTACCTCTCTATATTCTTGCTTCGATTATTTTGGTATTGTTTGATAAAGTAGGAGTGTTAAACGTTTTATATGAGATTTTATCACCAATAGTTGTTGGATGGCTGAATTTACCAAAAGAAGCAGCTTTAGCTTTTATTCTTGGTTTCTTACGAAGAGATTACGGAGCGGCAGGATTTTTTGCATTGAATGAGAAAGGATTATTAACTGAGGAACAATTGATTGTAAGTGTTGTAACGATAACGTTATTCGTACCTTGTATTGCAAACTTCTTAATGATAATTAAAGAAAGAGGAAAACTATTCGGTATTGTTGCTTTTCTATCAATAATAACGATAGCATTTATAATAGGTGGAATTGTGAATTTGATTTTAAAGGTGATTTAATATGGAAGTGATTGAAGAAGCTTTAGAATACGTTTGGATTTTGGAAGAAGATAATAAAAACGAGATTGATGAATTTCTAAAGAATTTTGACAAAAAGCTACTTAACGATTTGATAAAAAACGAATATATAGTAGTAAAAGATAATAAACTAGAATTGACTGAAAAAGGAAGAGAAATAGCTAAGAATATTGTAAGAAGACATAGATTGGCAGAATTTTTACTCTATAACGTATTTGAAATAGAAGAGGAATCTTATGAAGAATTTGCATGTAAATTTGAACATATCGTTGATGAGGAAATAACAGATAAAATATGTACGTTTTTAGGACATCCTTTATACTGCCCACATGGTAGAAAAATTCCTAGAGGGAAATGCTGTATAGAGAAAAAGAAAGAGATAGAATCGATAATAAAACCTTTAATAGAATTAAAACCAGGAGAAAAAGCTGAGATTGTTTATTTTGTAACAGAGAGTAAACGTTTAACGGATTCGTTGATAAGTCATGGTCTCTCACCTAAAAAGAAAATAATACTTAAACAAATATATCCTACGGTTATAATTCAAATCGACGAATCGATTATAAGTTTTGATAGAGAAATAGCGAAAAGAATTTATGTTAAAGAATTAGATTAATTAATTATGATTTCGAAGATACCTTTCGATATAAAATTATTAAAGAAGGAAAATATTGATAAGGAAATTTTAAGAATTGGAATAATAGCCGAGCTGGATGCAATAAACCTATATGAACAATTGGCTGACATGACCTCAGACGAAAGATTGAAGAAGATTCTTCTAGATATTGCAAAAGAAGAAAAAACACATGTTGGAGAATTTCTAGCTCTATTGCTTGAATTGGATCGTGAACAGAAAGACGAGTTAGAGAAAGGAAAAGAGGAGGTTGAAGAAAAGCTTAAAAAAGCATGAGAATAAGAACACCATCACGAATTCATATAACGTTAATTGATTTAAACGGCTCGTTAGGTAGAGTTGATGGTGGAGTAGGTATAGCTCTTGAAAAACCATACTTCGAATTAGAATTTGTAGAGAACGATAAAATAGAAGTCGAGGGTTGTTATTCAGAAGAAATAAAAATAATTGCGGAAAAGGTTATAAACGAATTGAAGCTTGATGTTAAAGCAAGAATAAGGGTTTTAAATCATTACGAAAGGCATATCGGTCTTGGATCTACAACACAACTATATTTAGCAATAGCAAAAGGAATTACGTTGTTGAACAACATAAATTTAAACGTTTATGAACTTGCAAAAATTGTAAATAGAGGTGGAACTTCAGGTATAGGAATTAATGCATTTGAGCATGGTGGTTTCATAATAGATGCTGGTCATGGAATAAGAGATAAACCGGACTTTTTACCATCGGATTTTTCAAGATCAAAACCTGCAAAAATGTTGTTTAGATATGATTTTCCATGGGATCTAATCTTAGTTATACCGAAAGATAAGAAGAGAATATATGGAGGAAAGGAGTTGATGATATTTAAGGAATATTGTCCAATAAGTGAAGATGAGGTTGAAAGGTTATGTAGAGTTATACTGATGAAACTAATTCCTGCAGTTGTTGAAGAAGATATTGAAGAATTCGGATCAGCTATAAACTTAATTCAAAGACTCGGCTTTAAACGAATAGAAATATCATTACAGAACGATTCCGTTAAAGAATTACTTAAAATCTGTCAACTCTATTCCTATGGTGCTGGATTAAGTTCATTTGGTCCTGTTATTTATTGTATTGCCGAAAAAAGAATTCTTCTTGAAAGATTAAGAGAAGAGAAAGATAGAATCGAAAAAATAATTTTAACGAAACCAAATAATTCAGGATATAAGGTATTGTATTAGTTATTTTAAATCATTTGATATAAAGTTTTAAGAGTTTTAAAAAGAGTTTAAAAGTTTTACGAGATGTTGCAAATTCCAATAAAAATCTGTAAGGTTTATCGGTATTAGAATATTTAGATATAAATTTTTCTATATCCTGATTTTTTGTCTCTTTTAAAAGTTCTTCAAATTCTGTCTGCGATGCTTTTAAGAAGATATTTCTGAGAAATTTATGTGCATTGATCTCGAATCTATATTTTTCGATGAATCTTTTTTGATAGTGATTTACGAAAAAGTTTTTCGAATAATCTTCTAAATCTAAAGATTTTAATACAGCTTTTTTTGCAACTCTTGCAGCGTAGTAACTATATACTATACCACCTCCAGTACTAAACTTAACTTGACCAGCAGAATTTCCTAGCAAAAATCCATGTTCGAAACAAATTTCTCTAAGCATTTCTAAGGGTATATAAGAAGTATAAATCTTATGGGGATTTAGCCTTAAACTCTTCATAAACGTTATAAGTTTTTCTCTTGAATTTCTTCTAGAACCAATTGCTACTTCGTACCTATTTTTCCTATATAAGATCCATGCAAAAAAACTTTTTGAGATATCTTTTAATACAAAAATATGTGCAACGTTTTTGTCTAGATTTATTTCTTTTACATATGTTTTAGATATTTCTACGATGTCTCTTTTATGATCCAATCCAAAACTCTTAGCAACTATTCCATTTACACCATCACATCCAATAAGAATTTTTGTGACGTATGTATCCTTGTTCGTTAAAACTTTTATACCATTATTCACTCTTTTACAGCCTATAACTTTAATACCAGTTTGTACGATGCTTCCATAAGTATTAATCTCTCTATACAAATAATTATCAAAAAGAACTCTATTTAGTACGTATCCTTTTACATCTTTTGTAATTATACTTAAACAATCTTTTTTAGTATATATTTTAAATCCATATATTTTGTTTTCAACTATTTTTTCATCAAGTTTTAATCCTAAATCGTTTAAACCTTCTTTCGTAATTAAACCAGTACAATAAGGGTTACCAACGAATTTATCTTCCTCTAAAATTTTCATAGAAATTCCTGTATTACAAAGCTCTCTTCCTAACAATAAACCAGCAGCTCCTGCACCAACTATTATGACATCAAGACTCTTCATATATAGAGACTTTTGTTGAAAACACTTAATATTTTTTATGAGTTTAGAAAAATTAAGTGATGGTTTAAAAAATGTAGTAAAAAAAATAATGGAATCTGTTCTTATAGATGATAGACTTATAAACGAAGTTGTAAGAGATTTACAAAAAGTTTTAATATCTGCTGATGTAAACGTTAAACTTGTATTAGAACTTTCAAACAGAATAAAAGAACGTGCTAGAAAAGAAAAGTCAAAACTTGATAAAAAGCAGAGAATTGTAAAAATCTTATATGAAGAATTGGTTAAAATACTTGGTAAGAAAAAGGAACTAAAACTTAGAAAGATGAAAATAATGCTTCTTGGATTACAAGGAAGTGGTAAAACTACGACAGCTGCAAAACTTGCAAGATATTTTCAGAAAAAAGGTTTATCTTCAAGCGTTCTATGTCTCGATACGTATAGACCTGCAGCGTATGAACAGTTACTCCAGCTTCTTAAACCATACAATATTAGAGTTTATGGAGATGCTGATGAAAAAAATCCAATTAAAATTGCAGAGAAATTTATAAATAAAATAAAATCAGATGTTGTAATAATAGATACAGCAGGAAGACATAAAAATCAAGAATCGTTATTTAATGAAATGAAAGAGCTTGATAGGATAATTAAACCTGATGAAAAATTTTTAGTTATAGATGCTACTATAGGACAAGCAGCTAAGGATCAAGCATCCGCTTTTCATAGAGAGGTAGGAATTACTGGAATAATTGTAACAAAACTCGATGGTTCAGCAAAAGGAGGTGGCGCTTTAACAGCTGTTGCTGAAACTGGTGCACCGATACTTTTTATTGGTACTGGAGAAAAAATCGAAGAGTTTGAGGAATTTGATCCCGATAAGTTTATTTCAAGACTTATTGGATTAGGTGATATTTCCACGTTATTGGAAAAAGCAAAAGAGGTTATAAAAGAAGAAGAAATCGAGAGAATGATGAAACATGAAATAACTTTACTAGATTTAGAGAATCAGATCGAAAATATTATGAAGATGGGAAAACTTAAGGATTTGATTAAGATGATACCCGGCTTTTCTCTGTTCATGAGTAAGGAATTTGCAGACTTAACGGAACAAAAAATGAAAAGTTATTTAGTTATATTGAAATCGATGACAAAGGAAGAAAAACTTAATCCAAAAATAATAAACTCGTCAAGAATAAGAAGGATAGCTTTTGGTTCTGGAAAATCAATAGAAGAAGTTAGAGAGTTGTTAAAATATTATAATCAGATGAAGAAGGCTATGAAACTTATGAAAAGAGGTCGAATACCCTTACCTTTCGGATTTAGATTTTAACCATTGTTTTTTGTAATGGTGTTTAAATTTTTATGGATTTAAAAGAAATTTTAAAGTTGGTAGAAGAACTTGAGCTAGAGAACGTAAAAGTTGAAGCGGATGAAATTTTTATCGATTTAAAACAACAGATTTATAAGATATTCCAAGAATATAAAATAGTAAAACCGACTGAAAAAAAAGTTCCTGAAAAGAAAAGAAAGGAAAAACTTCCAGTAGAAAAAAAACTTTTAATATACAAACCAAGAAAATATGAGTATCGAGGATATGTAGAAGAGGTTCAAATCGGTGCAACAAAATCTGAAGGAGGAAGTAGAGACTACGTTATAAAAATAGGTGGTCAAAGAACTCTTTACTTCTTTGAAGGTGGTATCAAGAATAGACCTGTTGTATCAATAGATGTTTTCGATATGCCTCAACCACAATTCCCAAAACAGTTAAGAGAGGTTTGGCAAGAATATTGGAACAATCCAGTAGTTTGGGCGAAGAAAGCATTGGAATTCGGAGCAGATTTAGTTACGATACATCTCGTATCTACGGATCCGAAAATTAAGGATACATCACCTCAAGAAGCAGCTAGAACAGTTGAAAATATTTTACAAGAGATTAAGGCTCCTATAATAGTTGGAGGAAGTGGTGATCCAGATAAAGATCCAAAAGTATTTGAAAAAGTTGCAGAAGTTGCGAGTGGTGAAAGAATTTTAATCGCATCAGCTAGTTTAGATATGGATTATAAAAAAGTTGCACGTGTCGTAAAAGAGTATAATCATAACGTTATTTCATGGATTTCTATGGATATCAATGATCAGAAAATGCTTAATAGATTATTACTTGCAGAAGGTGTTCCTAGAAATTGTATCGTTCAAGATCCAACAACAGCAGCGTTAGGGTATGGTTTAGAATATACGTACTCCTTAATACAAAGAATAAAGATCAACGCCTTAATGGCTAACGATAAAGAGCTACAATTCCCAATTTCATGTGGAGTAACAAACAATTGGGCAGCTAGAGAAGCATGGATGAAAGAACCTAAATGGGGAGATAAAAAGTTTAGAGGAATTCTTTGGGAAATAACCGGAGCTATAACTGTCCTATCGGCAGGTGCTGATTTACTTATGATGTTACATCCATATTCAGTTAAAGTTATAAAAGAGATAATATTAACATTGTTCGATAAAAAAAATGGAAAGAAAAAAATAGATTATAAGAAATGGCTAGAAGTTTAGATTTAAAACATGCAAAAAAATATGGTTTCATAGGATCAATATTATATCTGGGTAGCATAATTCCTTACATTGGATGGTTCGTATATATAGTAGGGATAGCTTTTGTGTTGAGAGCTTTAAAAATACTTTCAGAAATATTTAATGATAAAAAACCTTTTAATTATTATTTTATCGGTATAACAATTGGTACTATTGCAATCTTTATCTCTTCAATACTTATTGGTATACATTATGGAAACTTTAACAAGATGGCTATATATACTTTTGTGTTATGGTTACTGTTTATAATTTCAGCATGGTTAATTAGAAAAAGTTTAATATTCATATCTAAGTATACAAAAATAAATTTATTTAAAACTACGGGTAACGTTTTTCTGATTGGTGCATTTTTAACAATGGTTCTAATAGGATTTCTCATAATCGTTGTAGCGGTTATACTTCAAATTCTTTCGTTTAGATCGTTACCAGAATCTTTAAATGAAAAATAAAAAGATATTTTCTTCTTAATTCAAAGGGCACATGCTTTTTGGTAACGTTTCTCTTTCAAGAAATTTTCAACTACTTTAACGACATCTTCAATTTTAACTCGAATTTGTTCCTTAGTATCTCTAAATCGTATTGTTACGGAGTTATCCTTAAGCGTATCAAAATCTACGGTAATTGCAAAAGGTATTCCAAGTTCATCCGCTTTGTAATATCTTTTTCCTATCGTATCTTTTTCATCGTATATCGCGTATAAACCATTGTTTTTAAACTCTTCATAAATTTTTAGTGCAATAGCGTTCAATTCATCCTTGTTTACGAGAGGAAAAACCGCAACAGTTATTGGAGCAATTTCAGGTTTGAGTGTTAATACCATACGACCATCTATCTCTTTTAAATTATTATCTAGTAGGCAATACAATATTCTATCTATACCAAATGATGGTTCAACAACATGAGGAATAAGTTTTTCTCCAACTATTCTTTGTTCAACGCGTTTTAGTTTAACGTATCTTTCATCAAGAATTATTGTATCGTTTTCTAATTCAATTATTACTTTCCCTTTCTTTTTAAACTCTTCAACGTATTTTTCATTCTTTAAAATTTCTAGAATTTGTTTTGCTTTCTTTTTAAACGTTTTTCCAATTAACGTAAGATTTGGTTCTAATATTTCTTTTTTAATAATAATAGGTCTTTCATATGTAACAAACGCTTTCAATTCTTTTTTGCTATGAATCTCATGCATCCTTAAGTCATAATCTCCTCTATAAGCAATACCTGCAACTTCTATCCATCCATATCTTTTTGTTTTAATTTCACAATCCCACGCATCTCTAGCATAATGTGCTAGTTCTTCTTTTGAATGTTGTCTGAATCTTATATTGTTTTCATCAATTCCTATTTGTTTAAGAAATATTTTTGTTAAAACAATACAATACGCAAAAGCTTCATTGATAAATATTCCTCTATCAACAGCCTCTCTAGCGGTAATCTTATATTCTTGGTTATTATTTGTAATTAAATATAAGTTTTCATTTTCATAATATTTAAAACGACTATATTTTCTTTCCTTAGGATTAATAAACAGTTCAAGCTCTGCTTGAGTAAATTCTCTCAATCTTATTAAACCTTGTCTTGGTGAAATTTCATTTCGATAAGATTTACCTATCTGTACAATACCAAATGGAAGTTTTCTTCTAGCAAAATCATATAATCTATTAAAGAGGATAAAAATATTTTGTGCAGTTTCTGGTCTTAAATATCCAGTTCTTGAATTAAGTGGTCCAATATATGTTTTAAACATGAGATTAAACATTATTATCTTTGATAATTTTCCACCACATTTTTTGCAACAAATCTTTTCCAGAAGTTTTTCCATCTCATCTAACGAAAGATTTTTCGTATCTATTTTTAATTCTTCTTCTATCAAATGATCTGCTCTATATGCTTGTTTACAATTGTTACAATAAACTAGAGGATCTATAAAATTTTCAACATGACCGCTCGCTATAAACACCTCTTCTGGTGCAATTGTTGGTGAAGATATCTCAAAGAATCCTTCTTTTATACAAAAGATTTCACGCCATTTATTTTCTATCTTATTTTTAAGGATACATCCAAGTGGACCATAATCGAAAAACCCTGATACACCACCGTATATTTCATATGCTGGATATACAAACCCATGTTTGATTGCAAATTCCAAAACCTTATCTCTATCATCCTTTTCCATAAATTATATAAGAAAATTTTAATCTAGATTTTAAATAAAAATTATAACGTTAAAAATCTATAATCTATAAGCTATAAAAACTTATATTCAAAAAATTTATACATTTTATGATATAAGCGTAAGATTTAAATATCTTTGCTTTTAATATTAAATTTGGTGAGATTGTATGGCATTTGAAGTTACCTGGTTTGAAGGAACTGCTACCGATGGTACTCCTATAAAAATAACATTCAATCCTCTTCTATACTTTCTATGGTGCATATGGGTAGGATGGATATTCTCAACAGTAGGAGCATTTGGAGGAATAATGGCAGGATTTGGTCATATAACAGTTTTAGGTATTAGATCGGCTGCTGCTGCTTTAAAAGGAAAAACCGTTGTAATTCCAGGAAGAGGAGAAGTAGAGGTTCCAAAATATGTAGGTTCTGATATGATAAGAGCAGCAAATTCTTCATTAACGTTGATCAACGGTTTAACTACGGTTATAGGCTATCATCTACAAAAAAGACTTGTATGGCCTGCTGGTTTTTACTTAGGTTTAGGTATGGTTATAGGAGCTCAACTAGCTGTTTTAGCAACTGCTGGAATGCCTTTAAAACAATATGTAGGTTACTTTGGTTTGGCAGCATTTGCAGTTTC
>JALTZH010000158.1 GCA_027051265.1 archaeon
CCTTAAAGATGTAAACTCATCGAAATCTGTTAAATATGAAATCAACAAGATTAGAAATTTAGCGAAGTTTTTAAGCAACGCTACCAAATCGATAGGGAAAGACGTTTTTATAATTTTGGACTACGATTTACCAAATAGAAAAGAATCAAAGGTTTTTTATAGTATAAAATATGATATTGGAAGGGGATTAGAATACCCCAACATGTCAACGATTGTATCAAGACTCGACGACAATTGTATTGAAAAAATTGTTAAATTGAAATATATTATTGAACGAGTTGGTGGGGTTGCAAACATATATATTGCTATTCGGGGTGATTGAGATGGGGACGACATTCGCATACGAGATAAGAATAGATAAAGACGGTAATCTAATAATACCTAAAGAAATTATAAAAGAAATTGGATGGAAGCCAAATCAACGAATGATAGTTTATAAACCGAAGGATTTCAAGATTCTAGTAATTCATAGTAAGATGGGTAGGAAAATCGTGAAAAAACCTGGTCAATACGTAATGTTATTAAAATATAGAGGTGAGATTGAATGATTAACCCAGACCTATTGGATAAATGTAAGTATTGCGATGGTTATGATGCTGGATATTGTAGAATCTGCGGTTGTCCAGCAATTGCGGCTTTGATGTATAAGAAATGTCCAAGACTATGAACGTTCCAGATTTGTCTGAGTTAATTAGCTATCCATCAGTAATAATCATTACAGGGAAAAGAGGTTCAGGAAAGACAGCCTGCGGTTATTATATACTAGAAAATGCCATGAAGAAATATAATCTGGAAGGTGTTGTCATGGGTATACCAGAGGAAAAGAAAGATATGTTACCCAATGAAATAGTTTGGGAAGATATAAACATAAACTTGAAAGATGAAAGAGTATACTTCATAGATGAAGCTGCGGTTTGGTTCTATGCTAGAAGGTGGCGTTCGGATTTAAATGAACTATTTGATACAATTCTAACCGTTGCGAGACAAAAGAAGCTTTTATTAATACTAGCAACACATTATACAAGAAAACTTGATATAAATATAATAACAGATACAGATATGTTGATATTTAAAAAACCTGGTCTTTTATATAAACATTTTGAGAGAAGGGAACTGAGAAAAATCTATGAAAAAGTGGAAAAAGCATTCTCTGAGGTGAACAACGATTATAGAAAATATTGCTATGTTTTATCAGAAGATTACGAGGGTTTAGCAAGAAATGACTTACCAACGTTTTGGAGAGAAGAATTATCATACAGTTTTTATGGAATCGATACAGAGAAGCTATTCAATAAAAGATTGAAAAAGGATGAGCAAATAACGTTTGAAGAAGCTACGGAAACTGAAGAAGATTTGGTTACAAAAATTGAGAGGATTAGAAAAATGTTCGAAAAATCTGTTTAATTTTTTATTTTTTCGGGGATATTTATGACGGTTGAAACACCGACGACTCTTAATACGAAGATAGGTAGATATATAAAACTACTCGATTATCTAGCATCTCTACCAGAAACCGTTATGAATTTATCAATTACAGATATAGTAGATTATTATATTAAGGAAGCGAATGTAGATTTAAACGATAAAATTGAAAATGTTATAAGAAATATCAGTAACGAAATTCAGAAAAACCAAAACAATATAAAAACGATAAAAGAATACATTAAACAAGTTTATCCGTATAAATATAGAGAGGAAATAATTAAAATGTCTGAAAGTAAGGAATACATTGATTTCGTAACTGATGCATGCAAGCATATAATTTCTCTATTACGTGAGGGAGGTAAGTACGCAATACCTGAGGTAGAAGAGCAACTTCTATGGATTTTAACTGAAAAAGTTACTATACGTGATGAAGAAGTTCCTACTCATATATTTATAGACCAAAGCTGTTTTGTTGAGATGATGTCATGGTTAAAACGATATTGGAAATACTTGAGTGAAACTGCTAAGAAGACGATAAATGAGACATTAGAATATTACAAACCTAAGATTCCAAAAAAGATTTATGAATATGATGAGTTGAAAGAATATGAAAAGAAATTAAGAACTAGAGTAGCCATATTGGATTACATTTACAGATTCTTTACATTGTTCAATAGAAAATTACGTGTATCGACCGCAATAAAACAATTGAACGAGCTTCTATTAATGAATAAAAGTGTCAGAGAAAATATTAGGTGGATTGTCTTCGAAAGAATACCTTATCTACTAGATATGAGACATAAACTATTGGATGAAATGTTAAGACGTGCTATAAAACCAGGTGTTAGTAGGGAATACTTTAACAGAGTTGCATATATGGTCCTTACAATGAGACTAGCATCTGATATCATATACGATATATGTTCCATAGTTTCAGATATTTATCCCGAACATTGTAATGTTTTAAGTGAGTTAATTGTCGGTGATGAAGTCGTCGTTGGTTATATAGATAACAGACCGATATTTACTAAGTGTGCGTCGCTTAACGTAAAGAAAGAAGTTCTCGAAGATATAAAAGGTTATATAACATTTATAGACAATAAAATCTGTTTGAAGCCATGGTATCCAGATTCTCTAAAGCTTAGATAAACTTCCTACTAAATTTTATTATTTTTTTAATGTCTTTCTCTGTTAGTTTTATTGTTCCCAATAGATAATTATACATGACTGTTATAAGAATTAATCTTATCGCATCTGAAATAGATAATCCTGCTAAAGATGCTTCACGTTTTAAATGTAAATACAACCTCTTCGATAAAGATATTGTTATCTTTTTTTTCTTCTTTTGGTGTTTATGTGTACAAGTGGAGAATTATTTCTT
>JALTZH010000159.1:0-2116 GCA_027051265.1 archaeon
TCATTAAAATATTACAAAATCCAAATTAGAAATTACTTTTTTGGGATTTTCTAACATTTTAATAACTGCTAACAATAGCTGATTTTTTGTGTAGTAAAGAGTGTCCAGTTTTTGCAGGGCTTGATAGCTTTAGGAAATATTGTAAAACATACATATCATAAGAGAGGTTCTGTATGGAAAAGTCATTATCAGACAAGTCCTAACAAGGGAGGCAAGCATATTTTTTACGGAAAATAAGATTTAAATATTTGACATATCAATAAGTGTAGATATAAATTTAAATGATCCTAGTATTTTTTCTGGGTTCATTTATTAAAAGCTAACCAACAATATCATGCCTTCTTTTATTTGTTTTGAAGTTATTGAAAAAAATTTTCCGGATAAAAAGTTTCAACTAGTTCGTAAGAATCCTTATTATCAAAGTTATCAAAGAGGGCAACTTCCATGTACAGGAGAAATTCCTTTTAAGAATTCAATTTTATTCTATCGAAATAACTGTTATGAAGGCTTAATGACTTCTGATGGTAAAACTCTTCTTTTTCCAGAAGACTATAAGCAACAAAAACTATTTTTAGATGAAATCAGAAGAAGTGGAAAAAAATACACTTATTCTGATTATTTTAGAATTGATGATGATCATTTTATAGACATTCTTAATGTTTTATCAGAAGAATCAGACATTATTCTATCATATGTTGACTTTATAGGTGATCCTGAATCTGAATACAAAAGAAAGCCTAATATGCAGACTATAACAGTAAAAATAACAAAAAAAACAGTATTTTCTTATTATAAAGGCTATTTAATAAGTAGGAAAAAAAAATATGAGAGAAGTAAATAGTAAAAGGATTTTCCTTTTCATTCTTAGTTCGATAATAGTTTTAATTTCGACCGAAAACCTAACAGCTGAAGAAAGAAAGATCCTCAGCCAAGACTTTAATAACTGGGTTGAAATTAGAAACAAAAACCTTGTTAAACAAGATACTGATTATTCTTGTGGTGCAGCATCAATTGCAACAGTTTTATCCAATTATTACAATATAAAAACAACTGAAAAAGAAGTATTAAAAACAGCTTGATGATGGCGATTATATCTATTCATTTGCAGATATGTCCAATGCATTGCTACATTTCAGTTTTAAAGGTATTGGATTTGCGACAAATTGGGATCAGTTAACAAAATTAAAAATCCCTGTAATTCTCTATGTAAAACAAAGAAATCAAGATCATTTTACCGTTATTAGTGGAATTAGTGATACTCATGTGAAACTTTCAGACCCTTCATATGGAAATAAAATTCTTACTAAAGGGCAGTTCAAAAAAATATGGGAAACGCGAAACTCTGATTTAAAAGGAAAGGCTCTAGCAGTGTTACCATTAAATCAAGATAAAAAGATGAATATCAGTAGTAATTTTTTTCACGTACCGAAAGTATCTCGAGTACCGTATGATTTGCTTTTTATTAGACGCTTTTAAGTCTAATAGAAATTTAATTTACCTACCTGAACAGCTCTCTCTCCAAATCTTTTGAACATACTCAGGGTTATCAATGAAAGGGTTTCGATTACCTTGCCATGAATTGTAATCCCTCCATTTTTAACCGATGTTAAAAGTAGAGGGTTAAAATGCACTTAGTAAATACCTTGGTGGTACTCGTCCAACTGAAGAATGAGGTCGTTTATTATTGTATGTCCACAGCCACTTTGTGGTCAGTTCTTGAGCTTGTTCGATATTTTCAGAATTATTAGGGTCTTCATCAGCTTCTTCAAGGATTTTCCAAACGCATTGTATGTCCTTTGATCTTCTCATGCAGGCTAATTTTTAGATATTCACCAGTTAAACCACTCATCCCCTTGTAGTAATAAGATGAATTAAACGGACTTACATCTTTATTGGAGCAATTAGCAGTGAGTTTGCTGTGAAAGTAATCATAAATACCAAAATCAACTCAATAATTTGGAATAAATAATTCAGACGAAGGTTACGAAAAGGATAATAGTTCTAGATTGGGAATCAGAAGGTAATACAGAGAAAGGGTTATAAATACAGTAAGACTTACAAACTGGCATACAAACTGGTATACAGTTTAAATATAAAGGATACATTAGGATACTAT
>JALTZH010000159.1:2126-2785 GCA_027051265.1 archaeon
TTTTTAACCGATGTTAAAAGTAGAGGGTTAAAATGCACTTAGTAAATACCTTGGTGGTACTCGTCCAACTGAAGAATGAGGTCGTTTATTATTGTATGTCCACAGCCACTTTTCCTCTTTTTAATCAACAAAAAAGGCTATTTTAATTCCCAATGGAAAGAAAATAGCCTTTTTTTATTGACTTTTATTTAATAGTATATAATCTATATGAAATATTTTTAATAAGAAAAAGTGAGAAGAATAATTTCCATATTAACTGTACTATTAATTTTTGCTATTAGTTGAATTTCTACAACTATGGCATCTTTTTCAGTTTTTGAAGAGGAAATGCAAATGGAAATGCAATATGAAAATATGAATTCTTCAAAATTTTGTGACACAGTATCTTCTAATTGTAGTAACAATATTCATGAGTGCTGCTATTCTCCTTTCACAAATTCAAATATAAATTCAAATAAATCTTATAAGAATGAAGAAAAAACAATAAAATGGAAAAATTTAAGTATTAATATTTTCACATTATTAGAAGAAGAATTAAAATCTAACTATATAGATAAATTAACATCACCTCCTTATTATAGTAGTTTAGAAAAAGAAGAAAAATCATATATTACATTAATTGGAATAATTAAAAGTAACTGCTAAAACTCCTCCTATTT
>JALTZH010000160.1 GCA_027051265.1 archaeon
ATTTATAGCTTCTTTATATTTTCCATGTTTTAAAGCATATCCTATATGTTTTGCTAAATGACATTTTTTACATGTAGGTTTTATATCAATAAGATGAGCTTCCCCTTTAATTTTATTCAATTGGTTTTTATCCAATTCAAGTATATTAATATCATTTTGTACATAATATCTCCAATCCTCATCGATATCATCCACTTTCTCATAGCCACAAATGTTACAAGTTCCATGCCTGTTTAAATTACTCCAGTACGTATATGTTTCATTTATAGTATTGTTGCCATCATTACTTATAATTAAGCCAATTTCTGGTGCTAGTTTTGATATGTTGGCAAAACTCAATCCCCAAAGCTGTCTTGGAACTAATCTAGGATAAAATTTTAATCGTCCTATATACTTGCCATAAACATCTGGTATGTTTCTATTTTTCATATAAATTTTTTAAACGTCCCTCATATAACATTAAACTTATATCGTTTTAAGTATTTTATTTATGGTTTAAAAAACATGCCATTTATCAAGAATTTAAATAGAATGCTTATTAATTAGTTCTTTTAAGTTTTTCATATATATGTTATACTCGATTAGTATTCTTTCAATATTCCTTTTATACGGATAGTACCATGAAATTACTGTATTAAATAATTTTCCATGAGATTTTATTATAAAGTGAAGAATTTCATGCATTATGATATATTCAATCAGATGTTTATCAAAAACTATACATAAAAGATTTATAAAAATACATTTGTTATTCACATCGATATAAGCATAATATTTATCCGATAATGTTATATTAATTTTTGGCTTAAATTTAAGCATGTCATTAAACTTATCTTCTAAAATTTTTATTACGATATATCTTAACATGTTCTCTAAGATTTTTATAAAAACGTCTATCTTATTTGGATTTAAATATATAACTCTTTTTCTAATTGAGAAAGATGAAATGTTATTAGAAAAGAAAAGATAGTAAATTTTTCCTAATATCTTAAGTTTTATCATCCTATTAGTATATCTTGACATACTTCGTATTTTTCCGCATAAAATCTTTTTACTTTATATGTAGCTTCGTTTAATAAATTTTTGTTATCCAATTTTAGGTTCTTGAATTCTTTAAGCAATACTATTCTTATCGTTCTTGCTAATTTTAAGCAGAAATCATTACTTTCACGATATTTGATTTCGATTTCTCTAATTTTATCTCGTAACTCTTTACTGATGGATAAAATCTTATTCTTATAATCCAAATCGGAGATTCTTAATGGAATAACTTCCGATAGTATTATGTATAGATTTATAACATCTTCATCTATCTTATTCTTTAAGTACATCCTCTCAAAGTTAAGTATGCTTTCTATATCTATTGATATTTCCTCTAAAAGTTTATATTTATCATATTTCATTCGATTCCATTCCTCAATCTTCTTCAATATTTTGCTAATGATTGATTTATATCTCAGTCTTGCTCTCTTACCCTCTAATATTTTTAACACCTTTATTAACATTGCAATATAATTCTTATCTTCTTTTGAGGAAATATTACTCAATATGTTTTCAACAGTCTTTTCTAATAGTTCATAGTTACTACTATTTATAATTCTTTCCAATTCTTCTATTCTTCTCTTATGCGATTCTAATATTTCTTTTACGGTAATTATCGATCGTATCTTGTTTACAATTTTTTCGAGTTTAGGATTTGTATAGGAATCTTCTAGATCCTCGGTATAATGACTTAAAACATCATATATTATTCGAAGAATTTCATAGAATTTATCAATTTTATTAATATCTTTATATTGTTGCTTCAATTCAGAGTAAACGGGAGAGATTATATTCAATTCCAATTCCTTGAAGTATTTCTTAAATGTTCCTGATAAACCGGATAATACAAGTTCGAGAATAATTTCGTCCAAAAATTCTTCCAATTTTTTCTCATCGTTTTTATATAATTCATATGTTTTTAATATCTCCTCTGTACTGTAACCAATCTTTTTAAAAACATTTTCTTCCAACTGTTTAAGTATATCATTTATAGTAAATTCGAGCTGTTTTATATCCCTAATTATAATTCCAATTTCCTTACTTTTCCTATAAATACTTCTTGTACCAAAGTATAGTTCCAATGCTTCCTTAAATATATCAATTATACCAACAAAATCGACTATTAATCCGTTTTTCTTTATATTATTTAATCTTCTATTACACCTACCTATTGCCTGTAGTAACGTATGATAGGACATAAATCTATCAATATATATCGTTTGTATTTTGGGTTCATCAAATCCAGTTATTAGTTTATTTACAACTATTAATATCTTTGGTTTATTCCTTTTCTTAAACCTTTCAACAATTTTTTTATTTATCTCATCGTAATTTTTTATAAATCCACCGTATCTTTTAATCATGCTTTCAGCAAATTCTTTTACCTCAGGATTATCTTCTCGACCTTGATATGTTATAACGACTTCAACATCCCCTTCATCAAAATATTTGGAGAGATATTTCTTATAGAGTATTGCCGCTTTTCTCGAAGCTACTATTAATAATGCTTTATAACCATTTGGTTCAACCTCCTTTTTAAAATGCTTAGCAATAAGATTGGAAATATATTCGATTCTTCTCTCATTTTCAAAGAACAATTTTCTCACACTTAATAATCGATTGTCGACATTTTCATCATCTTCAAGACCTTCATCAATTTCACCTTCAAGTACATTAATCAAAACCTCATTGTACCTATCGTATATCGATTCAAAATTTTCCCCATATATCTTT